>DASTAI010000419.1:0-4233 GCA_035712865.1 Solirubrobacterales bacterium | reverse complement strand
CATCCGCGCCAGCGAGAAGTTCGATTGGCGCAAGGGCTACAAGTTCTCGACCTACGCGACCTTCTGGATCCGCCAGGCGATCCAGCGTGCCCTCGAGTCGAAGGAACGCACCATCCGAGTCCCCAATCAGGTCGCCCAGCGCGAGCGCAAGGTGATGCGAACCGAGCGCGAGCTGGCGACCAAGCTCGGGCGCGATCCGACGACCGAGGAGATCGCGAAGCAGGCCGAGCTCGAGCCCGCCCAGGTCGAGGAGATCCGCGACCTGACGCGCGTCGTCACGAGCCTCGACCGCCCGGTCGGGGAGGAGGACGGCTCGGCGATGGGCGAGTTCGTCCAGGACGAGCGGGTCGGGCCCTCGGAGGAGGTCGCCCTGAGCTTCCGCGACCAGGCCCTGCGCCGCGCCGTGCAGGACCTACCCGAAGACGAGCGCCGGGTCATCCAGCTGCGCTACGGGATCAACGGCGACGAGCCCACGCCCCTGCGTGAGACCGGCCGCCGACTCGAGCTCAAGCCCAGCGAGGTGAAGAAGCTCGAGGAGAAGGGGCTCAACCGCCTCGCCGAGGCCCGCGAGGTCGAGGCGTTGCACGAAGCCGCCTAGCCGACGCGGACGACTCCGGGGGGACGCCATGCACCCCGTGCGAGCGGCACGCTCGATCCGTAAGCCTCAGACTGAGCTGAACGAGCCCGTGGGCCTCGGGAGCCAGTTGACGCCGGTCTCAGAGGGCGGCTCGTGCTGGATGGCGATCACGATCGACGCGGGCGAGTAGTCCCCGCATCGCCGGGTAGGTTCCCGGGCATGGACTACACGATCAAGAACCTGACAGAGGTCGAGGACATGGCGGCGAGCCAGGGCTTCGGCGAGGTCCAGGAGGCGCGTTTTGCGCACAAGGACCTGGACGCGGAGCAGAGCGGCATCTCGCTCCAGAAAGTGAAGCCCGGGAAGCGGCACGCCTTCGCCCACCGCCACAAGGAGGCCGAGGAGGTCTACGTGGTGATCAGGGGCTCGGGCCGCGTGAAGCTCGGGGACGACGTCGAGGAGGTGCGCGAGCTCGACGCGATCAGGGTCGCGCCCTCCGTCACCCGCGCCTTCGAGGCCGGCGACGAGGGCCTCGAGCTGATCGCCTTCAGCCCGCGCGCGAAGGGCGACGCCGAGATCGTCCAGGACTTCCGCTGGGACTAAGCGACCGGCGAAGCCGGATCGTCCGATCCGCTTCCTAGATTCACCGTGTGCCGCCGCTGATCGGCTTCGACGAGGCGCTCGAGCTCGGCGCCCTCACCGACCACGATGAGATCGGCGCTCTGGTCGAGCGCGCCTGGGACGTCCGGCAGGACCGTTTCGGCGACTCGACCGACATGTGCTCGCTGGTGAACGCCAAGTCGGGTGGCTGCGCCGAGGACTGCGGCTTCTGCGCGCAGTCTCGCTACGCCGAGGCGGACACGCCCATGCACGCGATGATGGAGCCGGAGCAGATCCTCGAGCACGCCAAGGCGGCCGAGGCCGCGGGGGCGCACCGCTTCTGCATGGTCACCCAGGGCCAGGGCCTCTCCAAGCGCGACTTCGCCAGGATTGTCGAGGGCGCTCGGCTGGTCTCCGAGCAGACGAACCTGAAGCGCTGCGCCTCGATCGGCCACATGTCGGCGGACCGTGCGCGCCAGCTCCGTGAGGCCGGCATCCAGCGGGTCCACCACAACGTCGAGTCGGCCCGCTCCTACTACCCCGAGGTCTCGACGACGGTCCGCTACGAGGGACGGCTGCGCACCATCGACGCGGTCAAGGAGGCGGGGCTCGAGACATGTGTCGGCGGCATCCTCAACCTCGGCGAGTCGCCACGGCAG
Source organism: Solirubrobacterales bacterium (assembly GCA_035712865.1). Taxonomy (GTDB): domain Bacteria; phylum Actinomycetota; class Thermoleophilia; order Solirubrobacterales; family 70-9; genus DASUPK01. The sequence goes on along the minus strand of DASTAI010000419.1, from coordinate 2,397 downwards.
CGCGTCGAGATGGCCTTCGAGCTGGCCGAGATCAATCCCGACTCCGTGCCGATCAACCTCCTCAACCCCCGGAACGGGACCAAGTTCGGCGAGCGCGAGCTGATGGATCCGTGGGAGGTCGTCAAGTGGGTGGCAATTTTCCGGCTGATCCTCCCCGACGCGCTCTTCCGGCTCTGCGGCGGCCGAGTCGAGAACCTCCAGGAGCTCCAGCCCCTGGCGGTGAAGGCGGGCCTGAACGGGGTGATGATGGGCAACTTCCTCACCACCCTCGGCGTCGAGCCGTCCGAGGACCGGGAGATGTTCGAGGAGCTGGGGCTCAACGTCGCCCGTCAGGCGGACAACGGCGCCAACCCTCGGCCCGACAACCGCTCCGGATGGCTGGAGGGCGAGACGCCCGCGACGCCGATCGACACCCTGATCGACAGCCAGGCGGACGCCAACTTCTGGGACCCCTCCACCCAGCTCCGGGTCGTCAAGAAGAAGGGCAAAGTGCCTCCCTACCCAGCCTCGGCCGGCACGGCGGGCTGGGGCGACTAGTGCTGGACATCGAGCAGCGGCTCGCCGAGCTCGAGGCGAGCGGGCTGCGCCGGCGGCTGCGCATCGTCGAGGGCCCGCAGGGTCCTCAGGTCGTCCTCGACGGCCAGCCCGTGCTGCTCCTCTGCTCGAACAACTACCTCGGGCTGGCGGACCATCCGCGGCTGCGCCGGGCGGCGGCGGATGCGGCGATCGGTCTGGGCACCAGCGCCGGAGCTTCGCGGCTGATCTCCGGGTCGATGTCGATCCACGCCGAGCTCGAGTCCAGCCTCGCCGGCTTCAAGGGAACCGAGGCGGCGCTCCTGTTCGGGTCGGGCTATCTCGCCAACACCGGGACGATCGCCGCGCTCGCCCGTCGCGGCGAGGTCGTCTTCTCCGACGAGCTCAACCACGCCAGCATCATCGACGGCTGCCGCCTGGCCGGGGCGGAGACCTTCGTCTACCGGCACCGAGACACCGAGCACCTCCAGTGGGGGCTCGGGCAGGCGTCGGGACGCGGTGCTCTGATCGCCACCGACGGGGTCTTCTCGATGGACGGCGACATCGCCCCGCTCGCCGCGCTCGTCGATCTGGCCCGGCGACATCGGTGCCGCCTGCTGGTCGACGAGGCGCACGCGACCGGCTGCATCGGCCCGGGCGGACGGGGGTCGGTCGCCGCCGCCGGTCTCGCCGGGGAGGTCGACGTGACCGTGGGCACGCTCGGGAAGGCGCTCGGCGGCTACGGCGCCTATGTCTGCGCATCCAGGCCGACGGTCGACTTCCTGGTCAACTCGGCTCGCACGTTCATCTTCTCCACGGCGCCGCCTCCCCCGGCCGTCGCGGCGGCCCAGGCGGCGCTCGAGCTGCTCGCCGAGCGGCCGAGGCTCGTCGAGCGCCTCGGGTCCAATGCGGCGACGCTGCGGGCGGGCCTGCGGGCGCAGGGCCTCGAGCCGATCGGCTCTGACACCCAGATCGTGCCGCTGGTGATCGGCGAGGCGGACGATGCGATGGCGCTCTGCGAGCGGCTGCTGGCCGAAGGGGTCTTCGCGCAGGCGATCAGGCCGCCAACCGTCCCGCCCGGCACCTGCCGTCTCCGCCTGACGACGATGGCCACGCACCGGGGCGCCGACCTCCGTCACGCGGCCCGCTTGATCGGCGCCGCCGCCCGCGACCTCGGCCTGGATGGTCTGAACGCAGCCCCCCCGGCCGCCGAACCCGCGCTTCGCGAGGCCGCCTGAAGTGCGCGGCGAGTTCATCACCGGCACGGGGACGGAGGTCGGCAAGACCGTCGTCGCGGCCGCGATCGCGCGGACGGCACGCGCCGCCGGAGCCCGGGTCGCCGTGTTCAAGCCGGCGGTGAGCGGCCTGGACGACTACCCGCTTCGGGCCGAATCATGGGAGTGTGCGGCCGAGTTGCCCGACCACGTGCTTCTCCGGCTCGCGGCGGGTTCGTCCCAGGGAGACGACGAGATCGCCCCGTACCGCTACGGGCCTCCTGTCTCGCCCCATCTGGGCGCCGAGCTGGCGGGCGAGCCGATCGATCCGGATCGCCTGCGCGGGGCCGCCCTCGAGGCCACCGAAGGAGCTGACGTGCTGATCTGCGAGGGCGTCGGCGGCTTCCTGGTGCCGCTGACGACGGGCTATCTGGTCCGCGATCTGGCGCGCGACCTCGGATTGCCCGTGACGATCGTTGCCTCGCCCGGGCTTGGAACGATCAACCACACCCTGCTCACGATCGAGGCCGTCCGCAGCGCGGGCATCCAGGTCGGCAGGGTGGTGCTCAACCCCTGGCCCGAAGCGCCTTCTCTGCTGGAGGTCTCCAACCGCGAGACGATCGCCGAGCTCGGGTCAGTCCCGGTGGAGATGCTCTTCCACCTCGACCTG
>DASTAI010000418.1:0-3323 GCA_035712865.1 Solirubrobacterales bacterium | reverse complement strand
GGTGCCGAGAATGACCGAGTCGTCAGGCGGCTCGGGGGCGTAGTGATCGGGCTTGGCCTTGTAGGTGATGATTCGATTCGGCAGATCGTCAGCTCCCTCGACCAGGTGGGTCACGTCAACCCGGTCGTAGCGGATCTCCCTGAGGTCCAGACGATCTAGATCGTCCTCATTGAGTTCGAGGACAATTCCGTTGACCGGCCCTGCCTCATGCTCGCCCTCCTCGACGTTGAGGCCGAGGATCCATTCCGGGCGCCGCCCGTCCAGGCACTCGAAGGTCTTCTCGCAGGTCAGGTTGTCGCGGGCCTGGGAGAATCGCCGACGCCAGCCACGAAGCCTGACGGGTGGGCTCATCGGAACGGGTCGGCCCAGAGTCGTTTCGATGCTCTCGGGCACGAGCAGAGAGGCGTAGCCGAACACGCCGAGGCTCACGTACGCTCCAGCAGGCTGAGCTGGGGCTCGGTGCCGCCCGAGGCGGGCGGCTCGATCGGCGGCTCGGAGTCCTCCCGCATCCGCGCCTCGATGCCATGGCTGCAGAGTCGCTCGCCCGCCGGACAATCACCGCAGAGCGCCCTGTGCGGACGGTCGGTGACCTCGAAGTGGCCCTCGGCGAGCCGTGCGAGGACGACCTCGACCCGGCCACGTGCCGCCTCGAGCTCCGTCTCGCCGAAGCTCTGGCACACCGGCTGTTCCGGCCGCTCCAGGAAGACATAGGCCGTCTCGACCGGGGTCCCGCGGGCCGCGGCGGCGAGCGCGTAGAGATCCCGCTGGATGGAGTAGCGCGCCACCGTGTCGGCCGGATCGCGTCCCTGGAGCCGATCGGTCTTGTAGTCGACGACGAGGACCGACCCGTCGGCTCGCTGCACCAGGAGGTCGATCGAGCCGCGGATCAGGGTTCCGTCGATCGAGAGCACGAAGGGAACCTCGGGACTCACCCGCGCATCGGCGATCTCATCGCGGAGCGGCGAGGCGAGGAAGGCCGCCGTCAGGTCTCGCACCTGTTCGGCACCCTCGTTCCGGTCGAGCCCCTGCTCACCCAGTGCCGCGGCGATGCGGTCCTGACCCGGTTCCCGCCAGCGATTCCGGGCGCTCCACTCGAGCAGCGAATGGACCGCCAGTCCGGGACCGAATCGGCGGCGGACCTCGGGAGCGGACGTCTCTCCCTCGACGGCGACCACCTCCGGCTCGCGGATTCCGAGCACGCGCTCGACGTAGAAGCGGTAGCCGCAGTTCTCGAAGGCGGACAGCGCCGAATAGGAGAGGCCGCCGATCAGCGCCGGCGGAACGTCGGGCCGCCCCAGCGGCGGCTCGGCCTCATCGACCGGTTCGACCGGTGGACTCGACTCACGGGGGGCGAGCAGCTCGGCTCCGACGCCGGGTCCGGGCTCGACCACGCTGAGGCGCAGTCGCCCGGCCGGGTAGCCCTCGCCGGCTGCGGGGATGTCGAGGTCCCGCTCCGTCAGGTCCTTGTCGAGAAGTGAGCCGATCAGCTGCAGCGCGATCGGCTTGCGGCCGTCGATGTCCTTCTTCAGGGCATTGCGGCTGTAGGTGCCGCTGAGGATCAGCCGCCGCTTGGCTCGAGTGGCGGCGACGTAGGCGAGGCGCGCCTCCTCCTCGGCGTCGCGGTCCGCCGCGAGCTCCGCCAGGTCCTGGTAGTCGTGCAGCCGCTCGGCGGGCCGGCCGAGCCGCCCCAGCTGCACGCCGACGCGGGCCAGCTCGCCGCCCTCCGGACCCTCCTCTCCCGGCTCCACCCGCAGCGGTGACCAGCCGAGCTGGAGCTTGCGCCCGAGGTCCGCGACCGCGACCACCTCGAACTCGAGCCCCTTGGCCCCGTGCACCGTCATCACGCGCACGCCGGCGTGTCCCTCGGCACGCGTAGCCGCCTCGGCCTCGCGGTCTCGGCTCGTCGCGCGGGAATCGAGGTACTCGAGGAACCCGCCGAGGTCCGGTCCCTCGCTGGCCTCGAACTCGCGGGCCAGCCGCATCAGCTTGCGGACGTTCGCCCAGCGCTCCCTGCCGTCTTCTCGACCGAGCGTCGCGAGGTCGTAATCGAAGGCGGACGAGGTGCGCTCGACCAGCGTCTCCAGCCCACCCTCGGTCGAGCTCCGGCGCAGCCGGCCGAGGACCTCCGCGAACCGTCCGAGTCGCTCGAGCTCCTCCGCCGGGATCAGAGCCGCCGCCTCCGCGTCACCCCGGCTTGGCGCTCCCTCCTCCACCAGATCGCGGACGAGGGGCCAGATGTGGCCGAGGCGGTCCCGCCCGGTCTCCTCGTCGGTCCACCTGGCGGCTCGGCGGAGCAGCCAGAGCGTGTCGGGGAGCACGCCGCAGGCGGGCGACGCGAGCGCTCCGAAGAGTGACTCGTCGTCGAGCGGATTGGCGATCACCGAGAGGAGGCAACGCAGGTCGTCGATCTGCTGCTGCGACCAGAAGCCGCGGCCCCCGACGACGTAGGGGTCGAGCCCCGCGTCGCGAAGGGCGCGCTCGACGGCCGCGACATGGGTGAACGCCCGCATCAGGACGACGATGGCGGATGGATCCACGGCCTCCTCGTCGACCAATCGCCTGAGGCGGCCCGCGAGTCTGCGCGCCTCCGCGACCTTCGACCCCGAACTCGGATCGTCCGGCAGGCGGGGCAGCTTGGTCTCCTCGGCCTCCCACCCCTTCCGATCGTCGACCGTGAGCATCAGCTCGACCGGCGGGTTCGGGCCCGCCTGATCCTCGACGAAGGCGGTGAGCGGCTCGAAGCCCTGCAGCAGGCTCCGACCGAGCGCGTTGGTGGCGGCCACGAGCCCGGGGACCGCGCGGAAGTTTCCCGTCAACGGCAGCGCCTCGCCGTTGGCCTCATCGCCCTCCGCGAAGCGGCGGTGCTCGCGCCGGTAGACCTCCACGTCGGCGTGGCGGAAGCCGTAGATCGACTGGAACTCGTCGCCGACCAGGAAGAGTCGCGTGCCGAGCCCGCGGAGCTGATCGATCAGCCGCAGCTGGAGGGCATTCGTGTCCTGGAACTCGTCGACCATCAGGTGGTCGAACTGGTCGCGGTAGCGGTCTCGGAGGGCGTCCGATCCGCTGAGGAGCTCGACCGCCTTGAGCTGGAGGTCCTCGAAGTCAAGGGCAGCCCGGTCCTCCTTCAGGCCCTCATAGCGCGCGCCGAAGCGGGCGACGAGCTCCCGCAGCTGCTCGTAGGCCGGTGCGAGGACGTGGCCGGCGACGGCGGACTGGGCGCGCTTGAGCGCCTTGGAATAGCGCTCACAGGCATCCCCCTTGAACGCCCTGGCGCCCGACGTGAGCTCGAGCCCGCGCAGGGATTCGAGCAGGTCGTCATCGGG
>DASTAI010000417.1:0-2735 GCA_035712865.1 Solirubrobacterales bacterium | reverse complement strand
CGCCTCGGTCCCGTTGCCATGGTGGACGTCCCAGTCCAGCACGAGGACGCGGTCGAGACCCAGCTCCGCGATCGCATGGGCCGACGCGACCGCGACGTTGTTGAAGAGGCAGAAGCCCATCGCCCGATCCGCTTCCGCGTGGTGCCCCGGAGGCCGCAGGCCGCAGAACGCGAAGCCACCCTCGGACAGAAGCCGCTCGGCCGCGTGGACCGCGCCACCGGCGGCGTGAAGGGCGGCGTTCCACGAGCCCGCGCTCGCCACCGTGTCCAGGTCGATCGGCCCGCCGCCCCGCTCCGAGAGCTCCTCGATCGAGTCGACGTGGGCCGCCGTGTGGACCCGCTCGAGCTGTGGACGCGTCGCGGCGGGCGCCTCGACCAGTTCCATCCCCAGCCAGTCACGGTCCGACATCGCCTCCTCGATCGCCGTGATCCGCCGGCGATTCTCCGGGTGTCCGCCGGTGTCGTGCTCGAATGAGCTCGGATGTCTCACGTAGAGCCCGATGGTCGACCGCAGACTAGGGTTCGGCCCGCCGATGAGGCCTGACGACCCCCTCGACGTCGTGGTGGTGGGCGGCGGCGCCGCCGGCCTCTATTCGGCGCTGACCGCTGCGGACGCCGGCTCGCGTGTCGCGATGGTGTCGCGAAAGCCACTCTCGGAGAGCTCGAGCTTCTGGGCGCAGGGCGGTCTGGCGGCCGCGATCGGGCCCGATGACTCCCCGGAGCAGCACGTGGAGGACACGATCGTGGCGGGTCGAGGGGCCTGCAGGCGATCGGCCGCGGAGCTGCTCGCCCGCGAGGCGCCCGGCGTCGTCTGGGAGCTCCAGCGCCGCGGGATCCATTTCGATCTCCTCCCGGACGAGAGCCTCTCGCTCGCCCTGGAGGGCGGGCACTCAAGGAGGCGAGTGGTGCACGCCGGCGGAGCCGCAACCGGCCGCCGGATCACCGAGCGACTCGCCGAGCTGGCCGCCGAGGACGAGCGGATCGACGTGATCGAGAAGACCTCCGCAGTGGCGCTGTGGAGCGACGGCGAGCGTTGCCACGGGGTGATCACCGACACCGGAGAAATTCGAGCACGGGCGACGATCCTCGCGACGGGCGGCGCCGCGGCGCTCTGGGCCCGCACCACCAATCCCTGGGGCGCGATCGGAGCCGGGCCCGTGATGGCCCACGCTGCCGGCGCCGACCTCGCGGATCTCGAGTTCTGCCAATTCCATCCCACGGCACTGTCCGCGCCCGGGACCGAGTCCGACGGTCTGCTGGTCACCGAGGCCGTCCGGGGTGAGGGCGCGACGCTGCTCGGCGGCGACGGCGAGCGGTTCACGGACGAGCTCGCCCCGCGCGACGCGGTCACCCTTGCGGTCCTCGATCAGATGAAGCGGGATCGCTCCGATCACGTGCTGCTCGACATGCGCGAGCTGCCCGAGGCGCGCTTCCCGAGCGTCTTCGCCGCTCTCCGCACGGCCGGCTACGACCCCGTCCGTGAACCGATCCCCGTGGCGCCCGCCTCGCACTACGTCATGGGCGGGATCGCCGCCGATCTCGAGGGGCGCTCATCGCTGCCGGGGCTCTTTGCGGTCGGCGAATGCGCCTGCACCGGACTTCACGGCGCGAACCGTCTCGCATCGAACTCGCTCACCGAGTGCTTCGTCCTCGGCGCGCGCGCCGCGAAGGCAGCATCAGTGGAACCGGAAACCGGTCCGCCGCCGACGCCACCCGATTGGCGCTTCGACCCGCCGACGGTTGCCACCCGGGAGGCCGTCTGGGAGCTCGCGGGGCCGCTGCGAAGCGCCGAGGGCCTCGAGCCGCTGCTCTCAGATCCGTACCCACTCGCCCGCCTGATCGCCCGCTTCGCTCTCGAGAGGCGCGAATCCCGCGGATCCCACCAGCGAGTGGAGTTCCCCGAGCGCGATCCGGCCCTCGATGGCCGTCACATCGTCTGTTCCGGCGACGAGCTTCGCTGGCAGTTCTGGGCCTGATCCGGCCTCGCCTACTCAAAAGAGTGGGGCAGGATCTACCTAAAAGTGCTTAATCGATGCTTAACCCTACTCATTTTTGGGGATGCTTGAATGGCAAACGCCTGAACGGTCCAAGGGCACGGTTGCCCAGGCAAGGACGCGGCCTCAGGGGGGATAAGGAGAATCACGATGTATCAATTCAGTCGTTCCATCTACCGGGAGCTGGTCCCTCGCATCGATACGTGTGGCGGCAGCAGTGAGCGGACGCTCGCGGCGCGCAGGCAGATCCTGGAGGCATGTGAAGCCACCATCCAGCGATTGGTCTCGGATCGTCGCTATTTCGCCCGGCCCGCGAAGACACTCTTCACGGAGATCCGGGACCAGTTCGTGCTCGCCGAGCAGGTGCGGGTCTACATGGTCATCGAGCGCCATATCGAGCGCATCGAGGAGTTCCTTGATTCGCTGCCGGCCGACGTGACGCTGGACGGCCAGGAGCGCAACTGCCTGGCCAGTACCCGAAAGGGCACGCCGTGCCAGCGTGAGCCCCTGCCGGGGATGGATTACTGCCCCTCGCACAAGCACCTCGAGGAGACGATCGAGGAGGGTGCGAGGGTGCGGCGAGACGACAGTCGAGCCGCAACCCGTTTGGTGAAGGAAGCGGCGGCAGCCTAGTTTCTGGGGTACAGGTGAGCGCGCCCGCCCGGGGGGTCGGGCGCAATCTCACCCCACTTGCACGCGCCAACCTGCTCGATAGGTTGGCGCGATGCTGCTCGGCGTCGAC
>DASTAI010000416.1:0-9622 GCA_035712865.1 Solirubrobacterales bacterium | reverse complement strand
GAGCGCGAGGAACTCGCGAACGACCTCAAGGAGACCGCCGCGAGCTCTTCGTAAGCGTCTCTAGACCTAGGCGACCGCGTCGGCCGCGGTGATCCCCGCGGCCTCGCGCAGCGCGGCGGCCTGGTCCGTCTTCTCCCAGGTGAAGTCGGCGTCGTCGCGGCCGAAGTGACCGTAGGCGGCGGTCTTCTGGAAGATCGGCCGGTGCAGGTCGAGATAGCGCCGGAAGGCGGCCGGCCGCAGGTCGAACTCCCCCTGGACGATCCGCGCGATCTCCACGTCGCTCACCTTGCCGGTTCCGAAGGTCTGGACCATCACCGAGACGGGGTGCGCGACGCCGATCGCGTAGGCGACCTGGAGCTCGCAGCGGTCCGCGAGCCCGGCGGCCACGACGTTCTTGGCCACGTAGCGGGCGGCATAGGCAGCCGAGCGGTCGACCTTGGACGGGTCCTTGCCGGAGAACGCCCCACCGCCATGGCGGGCGGCGCCGCCGTAGGTGTCGACGATGATCTTCCGGCCGGTCAGGCCGGCGTCCCCCACCGGTCCGCCGATCACGAACTTCCCGGTCGGATTGACCATGAAGTTCTCGAGCAGCTCCTTCTCGGTGTAGAGCTCCTTGTACTCCGTGTGGAGCACGGGCTCGACCACGTGCTCCCAGAGGTCATTGCGGATCAGCTGCTCACCGGCGTCCTCGCGGTGCTGGGTGGAGATCAGGATCTTCGCGATCTCGACCGGCCGGTCGTTCTCGTAGCGAACCGTCACCTGGGTCTTGCCGTCGGGCCCGAGGTAGGGCACCACGTCGGCCTTCCGCACCTGCGCGAGCTGCCGGGCCAGCTGGTGCGCGATCTGGATGGGCATCGGCATCAGCGCCCTCGTCTCACGACTGGCGTAGCCGAACATCATTCCCTGGTCGCCCGCGCCGGCGGCGTCGAGCTCGTCCGAGGACTCGCCCTCCCGCTGCTCATAGCCCTTGTTCACACCCTGGGCGATGTCCGCCGACTGCTCGTCGATCGCGGTCAGCACGGCGCAGGCCTCGTGGTCGAACCCGTAGCGGGGGTCGTCGTAGCCGATCTGGCGGATCGTCTCGCGTGCGATCTTCGGGATGTCGACGTAGGTCTCGGTCGTGATCTCGCCCGAGACGACGACCAGCCCGGTGTTGACCAGCGTCTCGCAGGCGACGCGGCCCTCCGGGTCCTTCTCCATGATCGCGTCGAGGACGCCGTCGGAGATCTGGTCGCAGATCTTGTCGGGGTGGCCCTCTGTGACCGACTCGGACGTGAACAGGTATTCGTTCTCTGAAAGGTTCTGCATTGATTCCTCAGTCGTGGATGGCCAGGAAGAGCTCTGATCGAAGCTCGTCTTCGCCGCCTCTCACGGCAAGGCCGAGAGAGCCGATGCGGGAGATGTCTTCGCTGAGCGAGGCATACAGTGGATTCTCCGCCAGGCCGGCGCGCTGAGCCAGCCCCAGGACCTCGTCGAGGTTGAGGAAGACTAGCGCCGAGACCCTGTCCGGGAGCCGATCCGTGGCGTCCTGAAAGGCGCTCGTCGCCGCCAGGTTGTCCCCGCTGGAGCGAACCTGGGAGACGCCCTGTGGTTGGGTGGAGATGACGAGCTTGCCGTCGAAGATCCCGTAGGAGAGGTCGACCGTGGGCGAGATCCGGACGGAGTGCACGCTCACCCCGTCGACGTCGGTCGTCCGGAAGGTCGGCACCTGCCCCCCCGCGCCCAACGCCCTCAGGAGCGGGGCCTGCAGCGCCGCCAGGGCGTCGTCCGCCTTCTCCTCGTCCACGTCGTCGACGATGAGGCTGACGTACGGGGTCGCCCCCGTCGGCTCCGCGACCAGGGCCGCCTGCCCCCCGAGCGCCGGCAGGAGGTCGCTGAGGGGATCGACGCCCGCCTGCTTCTGGAGGCTCTGAGCCAGTGCCCTGAGCGAGCCGGCCAGCCCCTGCGCGCTCGCTCCGGCCGTCTCGAGAGCCTCGTTGATGGCGGGTCCGAGCTCGCCGACGCCGATGTAGCCCAGTGCGCGCGGCCCCGCCTCGTCCGCGAGGCCGGGCTCGAACTCCGGCAGGCTGGCGAAGACGGTGGGGCTGCGCTGCTCGAGTGTCGGATCGAGATCGCTGACCAGATTGACCTGGATGCCGTCGTCACGTGCCCTCGCGCCCGCCGCCATGCCGCTGGTCGCGCCGTAGTCGACGAAGGTGTCGAGCTGGGACGCGCCCGTCGCGTTCGGCGGGAGGAAGCGCTGGACGCCGGCGCGGGAGAGGTAGACCTCCGCGAAGCGAACGTCTGGCAGCTGCTCACGCGACCGATCTTGGTCCGAGCCGTCCAAGCGCGGGACCTGTCCGGCCTTGGCCGCGAGAGCCGCGTCGACGGCCGCAACGTCGCCGAACAGAAGCTCGTCCCCGTCGCGAGCGGTGGCGACCCCCTCTGCCGAGACCGCCACCGAGACTCCACCCACCTCGTGTCTGACGGCGGGGGCAGCCCCCCCGGTGAGGGTCGCCAAGAACTGGTTCGCCTTGTCGCTGTCCCTGACCCCGACGACGTAGGTCTCGGGCGTGGTGCCATTCGGAGCGGGCACTCCGAGCAGCGCGAGGTCGTCCTTGGCCCAGGGGAGCACCTCTTGGGAGAGGTTGATGGGCTTTCCCGCGGGGCCGGTCAGCGCGCGGGTGTCGCTCTGGAGCAGGGCGGTGAAGCTGGACAGCTCCTTCGCCAGGTCCTGCTCGAGATCCCACTGATGGCTGTCGCTGTTCACGGTCAGGTGGACGTAGATGACGGCATCGCGCGGGACGTAGGCGATCGTGTCGTTCGACGGCGCGCACTCCTTCGCGGCCGAGACCTGGCAGGGCACGCCGGGCACCGGAAGGAACTTGATGATCAGGTAGAGCAGGACGAGGAAGCAGACCACGCCCGCCTGAATCTTGGTTCCGCGCGAACGCTGCGACCACCGATCCCAGGCCGACCGAGCTCCGGCGGCGCTCGCCGCTCCGCCCCGCCGCAGCGCCCGCCAGGCGATCTGGCCCTTCTCGCGCAGCCAGTAGCCCAGCGCCCGGAACCTGGTCTTCGCCCTGAAGACCAGGTCGTCCGCGCGGCTGGGCTTCTTCTCGTCCTCGGGAGGATCGAGCGAGAACACCGGCTCGGAAGGCGAGGGCGCCCGGCCCTCCGGAAACCGCGTCTCCTGCTTCTGCTCTTCCCCGGACCCCGCCGGGAGGTTCTCGGTGCCCGCATCCTCGCCGCGCGCGGGAAGCAGTGTGCGGCGGAGCCTGGCGAGTCGTGACTCCTTCGCGTCCTCGCTCTTGTCGGCGGTTTCGTCCGGGGCTTCCCCGCTCCCGTGCCCACCGCCTTCACTGGTCGGGTGGCTCCTGTCGGAGCCCCCTCTGCCGACACTCACGACGCGCCCTTATACCCGGCCCGCGCGCTCCGCGCTCCGGTTCCGGCGCCCCTTGCGGGGCACATAGTCGATCACGAGCGGAACCCCCTCCAATTCATACGCCGCGCGGAGGCGGTTCTCCAGATGGAACGCCCAGTCCCGGTTGATCAGCCTGCGGTCGTTCACCTGCATCGCGAAGCGGGGCGGACGCCGACCAACCTGAGCGGCGTAGTAGATGCGTAGGCGCCGGCCATGCCGCTGGGGCGGTGGGCGATCGGCCATCACGCCCGAGACGAACCTGTTGAGCTCGGGAGTCGGGATGCGTTCCGCGGCGCGATGCGCCAGCCGGATCGCCTCCCGCAGGACGGCGGCGACATTCCGGCCCGTGAGCGCCGAGCACGTGACGATCGAAGGTCGGAGACGCAGCTTCCGAGTGGCACGGGCCCGCGCGTCGTCGATGTCGGTTCGCGAGACGTCCCACTTGTTCATCGCGAGCACCGTTGCGCAACCCGAGCGCATCGCGAGCTCGGCGACCCTGAGGTCCTCGGCGGTCAGTCCCTCGTCCGCGTCGCAGACGACGATCGCCGCATCGGCGCGCTCGGCGGCGCGCTCGGAGCGGAGCTGTGCGTAGTAGCCCACGGTCCCGGCGACCTTGCCGCGGCGTCGCAGGCCCGCGGTGTCCACCAGCACGATGCTCTCACCGTCCACCTCGACCTCGGTGTCGACCGGATCTCGAGTAGTACCCGCACGTTCACTGACGATCACGCGATCAGAGCCGAGCATTGCGTTGAGCAGCGATGACTTGCCCACGTTCGGCCGCCCCAGGATCGCGATGCGAGGCGACTCCTCGGCATCGCTCGCCTGCTCGTCCGGGAGGTGGCGCCTGAGCTCCTCGACGACCCTGTCGAGCAGGTCGCCGGTGCCGAGACCATGACTGGCCGAAACCGAGATCGGCTCTCCCAGGCCGAGCGCGTTCAGCTCCGCCGCCAGCGCGTGGTCATCCGGCCGGTCGACCTTGTTGGCCGCCACCACCACCGGACGCCCGGAGCGGCGCAGCAGGTCGGCCAGCTCCGCGTCGCCCGGCCCGAGGCCGCTGCGAGCGTCCACCACGAGCAGGATCACCTCCGCCTCCTCGATCGCCGCCCGAGCCTGTCCCTGGACCGCCCTCGCCAGCTCATCCGAGTCCGCCAGGTCCACCCCGCCCGTGTCGATCAGGTCGAAGGTCAGGCCGTTCCACTCGCTTTGCAGCGCGCGCCGGTCACGGGTGACGCCCGGCTCGGAATCGGTGACCGCCTCGCGGCCGCCCGCGAGCCTGTTCACGAGAGTGCTCTTGCCGGCATTGGGGAAGCCGACCACCGCCACGGACGGCCGGCGACGAAGCGCGCGTGCGGGCGGCTCGGGTCCTCCGGCCTGCATCAGGCCACCCGCCTCTCCCTCGCCAGCTCCACGATCCGATCGACCACCTGGCCGGCCGTGACGTCGGTCGTGTCGATGTCGATCGAGCCCTCGGCGCGCTGCAGTGGGCTGTCGGCCCGCTCCCGGTCTCGGGTGTCGCGATCCCGCATCGCGTTCTGGACCTCGGAGACCGATTCGCCGCTCTCCGCCGCCCGACGTCGTGCGCGCTCGGACTCGTTCGCGGTGAGGAAGATCTTCAACGGCGACTCGGGGCTCACCACGGTTCCGATGTCGCGCCCCTCCGCGACGTAGTTGCCGGCTGCTATCAGCTCCCGCTGGCGCTTCACCATCGCCCGCCTCACCTGCGGATGTCGCGAGACTCTGGAGGCGGCGACGGTCACCTCGGGGCTCCTGATCCTGCCCTCAATGGGCCTGCCGTCGAGCGTGATCGTGTCCCCGTCGAAGTCGATGTCGAGGCCCCAGGCGAGCTCGCCGAGACGCTCGCCATCGTCGAGGTCGATGCCACGCTCGAGCGCGGCCAGGGCCACGGCGCGGTACATCGCCCCCGAGTCCAGGTAGGTGAAGCCGAGCGCGCGCGCCACGCCTCGAGCCACAGTTGACTTGCCGGCCCCGGCCGGGCCATCGATTGCAATCACCATCTCTCGCCAATCTACGGTTTCCCCGCTCAGAGGCTGGATATAGAGTCTCGACTGGGAATGGAGAGTTGGAATCTCAACGAGCTCGAGGTGGAGCCGCACCAGCCTGAGGTGCTCGACTCGGAGTCGGAGGGCCGGGCCATCCTCATCAATCTGCCGAAGGGCGAACAGCTGCAGGAGCACCAGGTGCACGAGCGGGCCTGGCTGCTCGTCGTGGACGGAAACCTCGAGATCAACACACCCGACGGGAAGTGGGCGGCCGGTGGGCCCGGCCTGCTGGCGGTATTCGACCCGAAGGAACGCCACGAGGTGGAGGCAGTCGAGGACTCGCGTCTCCTGCTCGTCCTCTCCCCCTGGCCCGGCGACGGCCACCCCTCCCAGCCAGAGGAAGTCCGCGAGCGCGCGGCCGAGTAGCCGCTCTCAGCCGAGCAGGGACCGCAGATCCCGCTCGAAGCCCGGATAGCTGACCTCGACGGCGTCGAAGCCCCGCACCTCGACACCCTCGCGAGACGCCAGGCCCGCCACCGCTCCCACCATGGCCAGGCGGTGATCGCCGCGAGCGTCGAGGCTGCCCCCGCGGAGCCCGCCCGAGCCCCGGACCGCGAAGCCGTCCGGCCGTGCCTCGATCTCCGCGCCCAGGCCCACCAGGCCGTCGACGATCCCGGCGATGCGATCCGACTCCTTCGCCCGGAGCTCCGCGGCGCCGCTGACGACCGTCTCGCCCTCGGCGAAGCAGCCCAGCAGGGCGACGAGCGGGAGCTCGTCGATGGCCGACGGTACGTCCTCGGCCGTGACCTCCGTGCCTCGCAGAGGAGCCGTTCGCACGTTGAGCTTCGCGATCGGCTCCGGGCCGGGCTCGCGGATCTCCTCCACCGAGATCGCGCGATCACCCTCGTGCGCTCCGCCCATCTCGACGCCCATGCGGGAGAGGATCGAGAGGAGACCGATTCGCGCCCGGTTGATGCCGACCTCGCGCAGGCTGACCTCGCTGCCAGGCACGATCAGCGCCGCGACGATGAAGAACGCTGCGGAAGAGAAGTCGCCCGGTACCGGCACGTCACCGGCCTCGAGCCGCTCGGTCGGAGCGACCGTGATCTCGCTGCCGTCCCGTCTGATCTCCGCGCCCGCCGCGGCGAGGAGTCGCTCGGTGTGGTCGCGGGTCCAATAGGGCTCCCGCACCGTCGTCGTTCCCTCCGCCAGCAGTCCGGCAAAGAGCAGGCACGACTTCACCTGGGCGCTGGCGACCGGCATCTCGTAGTCGATTCCTCGCAGCGCCGCGCCCCTGACGAGCAGAGGAGGCAGCCGTTCCTCGCGCGCCTCGACTTCGGCGCCCATCCGGCGCAGGGGCTCGGCGATCCGGTCGACGGGCCGCCGTCGGATCGACTTGTCGCCGTCGAGCGTCCACTCGCCCTCGCGCTGACCCGCCAGCCAGCCGGGCATCAGGCGCAGGAGAGTGCCGGCGTTGCCGACGTCGATCGAGGCCGGACGCGGCCCGCGCAGACCGATGCCCTCGATCTCGACGAAGAAGCCGCCGTGTTCGTCCGCCTCCCCCTCCCTGACGTCGGCCCCCACCGCCGAGATCGCGCGCAGCGTCGCCCGGGTGTCGGCGGAGTCGAGGTAGCCGGTGATGCGGGTCGGCCCCTCAGCCATCGCGCCGATCAGCGCGGCGCGATGGGAGACGGACTTGTCCGGTGGGGGATTGAGATCCCCGTGGAGCGGGCCGGAGGGGTCGAACCTCATTGGGTTCGCGAAACGTCGTGTCCGAGCTCGCGGACCAGGTCCTCGGCGCGCCGGGCCTGATCGTCGCCGGCGATGTAGAGCGAGATCGCACCCGAGGTCATGTCGGCTGCGGGATAGAGCGCCATGTCCTCGATGTTGACGCCCGCGCGCCCGAGCTCTAACGCCAGCTCGGCGACGATCCCCGGTCTGTTCGGCACCAGCACCCGGAGCTCGTGCAGCGGGCCGCCGGCGATCTCGGCCTCGATCAGCTCGCGGCGGCGCTTCCCCGCCTGCTCGTGCCAGGCGCTCACCGAGTCTCGGTCGCCGGAGCGAAGCAGCTCCGCCGCCTGCTCCAGGCGGGCGACGACCGCCTCGATCTCGGCAGCGACTGCCTCGCGGTTGCCGGCGAAGATGTCGCCCCAGATGGCGGGGTTGGCGCCGGCCACCCGGGTCGCGTCCCGAAAGCTCGGCCCGACCTCGGGGAGACGTTCCGACTCCTCGCTGAGGGCGGTCGCAGCCTGGGTGACGAGCACGTTGGCGAGTACATGCGGCAGATGGCTGATCGTCGCCATCAGCCGGTCGTGCGTCTCGGCCTCGATCGCCTGCGGCCTCGCCCCAAGCTCCGAAATCACCCGCTGGACGCGGTCGTAGAGCAGGCCGCCGGTCCTCGCGGTCGGAGTGAGGTACCAGCGCGCTCCCTCGAACAGGTCGGCCCGCGCGTTCTCCACTCCCGCCGTTTCCGCCCCTGCCAGCGGATGTCCCCCGATGAAGCGGCTCTCGGATCCCAGCGCCGCGATCACCTCGCGCTTCACCGAGCCGACGTCGGTGACGGCGGCGTTCACATCCACGGCGTCGAGGGCTTCGGCGGCGAGCCCGGGGAGCGCCGTGACCGGAGCGGCGCAGAAGACGATCTCGGCCCCCTCGACCGCCGTGGCGATGCTGTCCGCCGCCGAGTCGAGCGCCTCGAGCTCCACGGCTCGGTCGAGCAGCTCCCGGTCGGGATCGAATCCGGTCACCTCAGCGTCGAGCCTGCGGCGTGCGGCCAGCCCGATCGAGCCGCCGATCAGGCCGACGCCGAGAACGGCGATTCGCATCGGGTCAGGCCTGGCCGCCCTCGCGCCGCTTCCGCACCGCCGAGGCGAGCCGGTCGAGGGTCAGCACGGTGTTGTCCCAATCCATGCAGGCATCGGTGATCGACTGGCCGTAGACGAGCGGCCGATCGGACTCGAGGTCCTGCCGGCCCGCAACCAGGAAGGACTCCAACATCACGCCGACGATCGCGCCGTTGCCGGCTGCGATCTGATTGGCGATCCCGCTGACGACCTCGGGCTGCCGCTCGTGATCCTTGCCGCTGTTGTCATGCGAGGCGTCGATCACCAGGCGTTCCGTCAGGCCCGCCACGCGAAGCTTCTCGAGCGCCCCGTCCACCGAGCCCGCGTCGTAGTTCGGCGCGCCGCGGCCGCCGCGCAGGATCACATGGCAGTCCTCATTTCCCTCCGTGTAGAGGATCGCCGGCTTACCGCTCACGTCCACCCCAGCGAACGCGTGCGGCGCGGCCGCTGCTCTGACCGCGTCGACCGCGAGCTGAATGCTCCCGGCCGTGCCGTTCTTGAAGCCGACCGGCATCGAGAGGCCGGAGGCGAGCTGGCGATGGATCTGGCTCTCGGTCGTGCGAGCGCCGATCGCGCCCCAGGCCACCACGTCGGAGATGTACTGCGGGGTGATCGGGTCGAGGAACTCGCAGGCGATCGGCAGGCCGCGGTCCGTCACCTCGATCAGCAGCCGGCGAGCCGTATGCAGCCCGTAGTTGACGTCGCGAGAGCCGTCCAGGTGGGGATCGTTGATCAGCCCCTTCCAGCCCGTCGTGGTGCGTGGCTTCTCGAAGTAGACGCGCATCGCCACGCACAGGTCCTCGCGCAGATCGGCCGCCCGCTCCGCGAGACGCCCGGCGTACTCGGTAGCCGCCTCGGGGTCATGGACGCTGCAGGGCCCGACGACGACGAGCAGGCGATCGTCGGCTCGGTCGAGGATCGATTTCACCTCGGCCCGGTGCGACAGCACCGCGTCCTCCCGCTCCCTCCCCAGGGGCAGGTCCTCGAGGATCTCGGCCGGCGAGACCAGCTCGACCACCCGCTCGATGCGCTGGTCCCTGACGCGGTCCGCATCCTGTCTCGGAATCTCCTTCATCTCGAAATTCATGCTGCTTTCCCCTTCTTTCTACTGGTCTGGCGAGGCTCCTGAACGTACGTGTGCAACGAGGACGGAGGCGGCGCCCGGCGGTTGGTGCTTCTGCGTCAGCGACTGAGGGCAGCCGCGGGCCGGACGCCTAGGTAAATCGCCAGAAGTAGAAATAGGCACGCGAGGGAGCCGCGGAGCGGCTCGAGGGCGAAGCGCTGGGCGTGCCGTGCTGCATACCAGCGGAATTCAAGCAGACCGGCGCCGAGGTGTCGAACGGATTCACCCAGCGATGGAGCGCATCGCGTCGAGA
>DASTAI010000415.1:0-7028 GCA_035712865.1 Solirubrobacterales bacterium | reverse complement strand
CAGCTCAAGGCCGCGGCTTAGCCGCGGTTCCTAGACTCCGCCGCCGATGGACTTCGAGCTGACCGACGAGCAGCGGCTGCTCCGCGACACCGTCCGCGATTTCGCACAGAACGAGATCCGGCCGGTGGCGGAGGAGCTCGACCGCACGAAGTCCTTCCCGTACGAGCTGGTGGCGAAGATGGGCGAGCTGGGGTTGATGGGAATCCCCTTCCCAGAGGAGTACGGGGGCGGGGGCGCCGACACCCTCTCCTACGCGCTCGCCGTGGAGGAGCTCACGAGAGTGGATTCATCGGTGGCGATCACGATGGCCGCCCACACCTCACTCGGCACGATGCCGATTCACCTCTGGGGAACCGACGACCAGAAGGACGACTGGCTGCCGCAGCTCTGCAGCGGGGGGAGGCTCGCCGCGTTCGGCCTGACCGAGCCGGAGGCGGGCTCCGACGCCGGCAACACCCAGACCCGCGCGGCTCTCGAGGAGGGCGAATGGGTGGTCAACGGCGCGAAGCAGTTCATCACCAATTCGGGCACTGACATCTCGGGCTGCGTGACGATCACCGCGGTCACGGGCCAGATCAACGGGACGAAGGAGATCTCGAACATCATCGTTCCCAACGGGACGCCGGGCTACGAAGCGGGTGAGCCGTACCGGAAGATGGGCTGGAACGCCTCGGACACCAGGCCGCTCGCCTTCGACGACTGCCGCGTCCCGGAGGAGAACCTGCTCGGGCGTCGCGGCGAAGGGTTCAAGCAGTTCCTGCAGATCCTCGACGGCGGGCGGATCGGGGTGGCCGCTATGGGCGTGGGACTCGCGCAGGGAGCGCTCGACGAAGCCATCTCATATTCGAAGGAGCGCCGGGCCTTCGGGCAGCCGATCGGCAAGTTCCAGGCGATTCAGGCGAAGATCGCCGACATCTCCGCGCAGATCGAGGCCGCCCGGCTGCTCGTCTACAGGGCCGCGATCGAGAAGGATCGCGGCGAGTCCTTCACCCTTACCGCCGCCCAGGCCAAGCTGATCACCGGCCGCCTGGCAGTGCGGGCGACCGAGGAGGCGGTGCAGATCCACGGCGGCTATGGCTACATCGAGGAGTACCCCGTCTGCCGCTTCTACCGGGACGCCAAGATCCTCACCATCGGGGAGGGCACCGACGAGGTGCAGCAGATGGTGATCGCCCGGCAACTGGGCGTCTAGCGGAGGTTGACCAGGGCGCACGCCAGGGCATCTCACGGGCGCGACCTGGGTGCCAGGTGAAAGGATCTCGCTGCCTCACCCGGCCAGCCAGCGTTGAGAGGAGACCCGATGAGCTCGAACCCCAGCATGCCCGCGTCGAACGGTCCAGCCTCTGGGGCGACGCCCCTGCTGGCGGGCGACGACGGAGCCGAGGTTCGTGAGGGTTACGCCGACGTCGGTGACGACATCAGGCTCCACTACGTCGAGGCCGGCGAAGGGCCGCTGCTGGTGCTGTTGCACGGCTTCCCGGAGTTCTGGTTCGGCTGGCGGCTGCAGATCGCGCCCCTCGCGGCGGCCGGCTTTCGAGTCGTCGCCCCCGACACCCGCGGCTACAACCTCTCGTCGAAGCCCGCCGGCGTGGCCGCCTACAGCGCCGCGCTGCTCGCCGACGACATTCACGGCCTGATCCGGGAGCTGGGAGCGGAGTCCGCTCATCTGGTCGGTCACGACTGGGGTGGAACGATCGCCTGGACGATGGCCATGAACCATCCGGAGGCGGTTGATCGGCTGGCCATCCTCGACGCGGCGCATCCGCGGACCCTCCAGCAGCAACTGCCACACCCGAGCCAGCTTCGGAGGAGCTGGTACTTCTTCTACTTCGCAGTCCCGTGGCTCCCCGACCACCACGTGCGTGCGGGACGCTTTCGGTTCCTCCGGCGGTTCCTGCGCGACGCCCGGCCTGCCTACACGCCCGAGGAGATGGATCGATACGTCGAGTCGTGGTCGCAGCCCGGGGCGGTGACGGCGATGATCGACTACTACCGCAACTCGGTGCGAACTCCGCAGAAGAAGGCGAAAGCGGCGATCAAGACGATCTCGGCACCGACACTCGTCATCTGGGGGGAGCGCGATCGCTTCCTCGGTCCCAAGCTGGCCGATCCCTCACGCGATGACGTCCCCAATCTCGATCGTGTCGAGCGCCTCGCCGATGCGTCGCATTGGGTTCATCACGACGAGCACGAACGCGTCAACCAATTGCTGATCGACTTCTTCGGCTCGGCCGCTCCGAAGGAGAGCGGCACCGACTAGCCCTGGCGCTCGAGCAGCTCCTTGGCGGCGCTCGCCGGGTCGAGCTCGCGCTTGACCACCTGGTCGAGCAGCTCGCGGACCGACGCGTCATCGGCCACCGCCTCCTCCAGGCGGCGTCTCATCCTGGATGCGGCCAGCTCGAGCACCTCGTTGCGCAGGTTCCTCGCGCGGCGCTCGTCGAGCGTCCCCTCCGCCTCGATGTGGTCGCGGTGCTCGGAGATCTTCTCGGCGAGCTCGGCCACTCCCTCCCCCTTCGCCGCCTCGGTCTTCACGATCGGCACGCGCCAGGAGGTCGACGGACCGAGCGAGAGGACGCCGCGGATCTCGCGGATCATGGTGTCGGTCATCGGGTGGTCGGACTTGTTGACGACGATGATGTCCGGGATCTCCATCACCCCGGCCTTCAGCGCCTGAATGGAGTCGCCCGAGCCCGGCATCAGCACCAGGACGATGGTGTCGCCGTGGTCGACGATGTCGATCTCGGCCTGGCCGACGCCGACGGTCTCGATGAAGACGTCGTCCTTGCCGGACGCATCCATCAGGAGCGCGGCCTGCAGGGTCGCCTCGGAGAGGCCGCCGAGGGCGCCGCGGCTCGCCATGGAGCGGATGAAGACGCCCTGGTCGAGAAAGTGGTCGGAGAGCCTGATCCGGTCGCCGAGCAGCGCTCCACGTGTGAACGGGCTCGAGGGGTCGATCGAGAGAACCGCCACCTGGCGGTCGGCCTTGCGCATCTCGGCCGTCAGCGCGCCGATCAGGGTGCTCTTGCCGACGCCCGGCGGCCCGGTCAGCCCGACGATCCGGGCCCGGCCGGTGCGCGGAAAGACCTCTCTGACCAACTCCCACCCCTGCGGGTCGTCGTTCTCGATCAGCGTGATGGCTCGAGCGAGGGCCCGCTTGTCGCCGGCGATCAGGCGCTCGGCCAGGCTTTGCTCGGTGCTCTGGGCCACGGCTGCCGAGTCTAGGTCGGCGGGCGGTCGGCCGCCCCTCCGAACCTAGACTGCCGCTCCAATGCTCCGCGCGCTCCGGTTCTACCGCCGCAACGGCATGCTCAACCTCCCCTACGGGCGTCTCCTCTGGCGATACCTCTGGAGGCGGTTCCTGACCCCGGCCGGCTGGCGCTGGCAGACAGATGGACCGGTCTTCTTCGGCCGGGGATTGCAGCTGCAGATCGCGAAGGGGGCGACGGTGAAGTTCGGCCGCTTCACGTGGATCGGCGACGGGACGAAGATCCGCTGCCACGAGGGGGCAGTTGAGATAGGGCCGAAGACGGTGTTCGGCCAGGAGTGCACGATCTCCGCGTACAGACGCGTGCGGATCGGAGAGCAGTGCGTCATCGCGGACCGGGCGATGTTCATCGACTTCGACCACGGCGTGGTCGAGGTCGAGCGACCTATCCGCGTACAGGGGATCTACATGCGGGAGTGCGTGATCGGCTCGAACGTCTGGGCCGGGTATGGAGCCTGCTTCCTGCGGGGTGTGCACGTCGGGGACAACGCGATCGTCGGCACCAACTCCGTGGTGACCCACGACGTGCCGGCGAACGCGGTCGTCGGCGGCGTGCCGGCCAAGGTGATTCGGATGCGCGAGGCGCCCAAGGAGCTGCACTGGCCCGACCCGGTCGAGCCTGAACTGCCTCCTCAAAATCGCTGACCTGCTTAGATTGCGGCCGGGTACGCAGTACACGCTTGGGACCGGAAGGCATGCGGCGACGGGGACAACTTCGAGGGGCTGGGCGCGCTGATCTGCGCGTGGTGGGCATGCTGCTCACAGCCGCCGCCATGCTCATTTTGCCGGCGTCCGCCTACGCGAACCTGGATCTGACTGGCAGCCACGCCGAGCCGCAGGACCTCGATGCGGGGGCCCACAGCAACTTCAAGATCCACGCTCAGTTCGGCAGCGAGGACGTCAAGGACCTGACGATCTCGCTCCCGCCCGGGGAGGTCGGCAACCCGTTGGCGACGCCGCTGTGCGACCCGGGCACACTCCCGAACTGCGCCGCAAACACGGCCGTGGGGACGGTCTCCAGCAATGTGACGATCGGGACCCTCCTGCCGCAGACGATCAGTGGCACGGTCTACAACCTCGTCCCTCAGCCCGGTGAGCCGGCGCGGTTCGGGATCGTCCTCAATGCCCTGCCGATCTCGCTGCCGCCGCCGCTGAATGGGCTGGTCCTCCCGCCGACGGTCGTGCAATCGGGAGCGAGCCTGCGCCAGGACGACTTCGGCCTCGACACCGTCGTGCACAACATCCCGCACGAAGCTGCGCTGATCGGCGGGCTGCCGATCACGGTGCCGGTCCACATCAGCTCGATGGACCTGATCCTCAACGGCATGGCGGGCGGGAATCCATTCATGCGGAATCCGACCTCTTGCGACGCCCATACGGTCCGCTTCTCCGGCAATTCCTACTCGAGTCCCACCGTGGTCCACAAGGACTCACCGGCGTTCACGCCGACGAACTGCGGCGCTCTCGACTTCTCGCCGGCATTCGAGGCACAGGTCGGCGGGGATGGTCAGACGACCAACGGCGTTCCAACGACCGCGAGCACCTCGATCCTGCAGGACACCGACGAAGCGGGGCTGCTCAACGCCAAGGTCACGGTCCCGAACGACCTGAACCCGAACGCGACCGTCTTCTTCGGCGGCGCCTGCGATCAGCCGAGCTTCACGGCCGGAACCTGTCCGTCGAACACCGTGGTCGGATTTGCCACCGCCGCCTCGCCCCTGCTCAGCCAGCCGCTGGTCGGCAACGTCGAGCTCGTCGCGAGCGGCGGGACGTTCCCCAATCTCGGCCTCGACCTGAAGGGCCAGCTCCACCTGCTTCTGCAGGGAGCTACGGCCATCAACCCGAACACGGTGACCTTCGAGGGGCTCCCCGACATCCCCATCTCCCGCTTCCAGCTGACCTTCACGCCCTCACCGGGACTGCTGGGAACCTCCCGCGACCTCTGCGTCGGCGCTCCGCCCGTCTTCCATGCGGACTTCACCGGCTACAACGGCGCCAGCACCTCCGTGGACGCAGCGGCGACGGTGATCGGCTGCGGCGGCTCGACCACCGGCGGCGCCACCAAGGGCGCGGCGAAGTGCAAGAAGGCAAAGAAGAAGCGCAAGCACCGCGCCGCCGAGGCGAAGAAGAAGCACAAGAAGTCCTGCAAGAAGAAGAAGCGGAAGAAGCGCCGCTAAACGGCTAGAGCCGTTTCCCCGAGGCGAAGAGCAGGACTCCGGCGACGAGGGCGACGGCGCCGCCGATCCAGAGGGGCGTGTGGCCCGAGGCGACCGCGGCGGCGATCAGCGCAATGCCGACGACGACCAGGGGCAGTCCGAAGGAGATCGGCACGCTGACGTTCAGACCGGGGCCGAAGTCCGGCGCCCGTCGCTTGGGCCGGGCGCTGCGCGACGGATAGACCTCGCGCCGGCCTTCGGGCAGCCTGGTCATCCGCCTCGGGCGGGGGCCGCTTTGGCTATCAGTTCGGCGTAGACCTCGGTCGTCCGCTCGGCGACGTCCCCCCAGTCGAAGCGCCGCAGATGCTCGAACGCCTCGGCAGTCAGCCGGCGGCAGAGCTTGGCGTCGTCGAGGACCCGCACGGTCATCTCCGCGAGCGAGACGGGGTCGCGGGCGCGGAACCGCAGCCCCACCTCGTCGTGCGGGACCACCTCCCGCAGCCCGCCGGTGTCGGCGACGATGCACGGACAGCTCGACGCCATCGCCTCGAGGGCGACCAGGCCGAACGGCTCGTAGATCGAGGGCACGACGCAGACGTCGGCGATCCGGTAGAGCGAGTGCAGGACGTCGTCGCCGATCCAGCCGACGAACGTCCCGTGCTCCATCAGCCCGAGCTCCTCGGCCTGGCGACGGAGCTCCTGCTCGTGCGTTCCCGAGCCGGCGACGACGAAGCGGGTGTTCGGGAGCCGTTCGATGATCTCCGGCAGCGCCTCCAGAGCGAACTGGAACCCCTTCTCGTAGACCAGCCGGCCGACGAGCAGGACGAGGGACTCATCCGGCTCGGCGAACTCGGCGCGAAGCCTTCGCAGCTCGTCATCGTCGTGCGGCTGCAGGTCCTCGGGGTCGATCCCGTTGGGGATCACCTCGACCCGCTCCTCCTCGACACCGAAGACGTCGACCACCTGCTCTCGCATGAACGTGGAGCAGACCAGGACGCGGTCGGAGCGGTTCGTGATCCATCGCTCCACGCCGTGGATGTAGGACTGCGGGTGCTTGTCGACCCAGCCCTGGTGGCGGCCGTGCTCGGTCGCGTGGATCGTCGTGACCAGCGGCGCCTCGAAGCGGCGGGCGAGGTGGTCACAGGCGTTGGCGACGAGCCAGTCGTGGCCGTGCACCACGTCGAAGTCCAGCCGGTCCCCCAACTCCACTCCGGCGGCGAGCATGTCGGAGTTCATCCGCTCCACCCACGCCACGAACTCGTTGAGCTCCGCTGGGCGGGTCGGTTCGCGGACGCGGTGCACGTGGACGCCGTTGACGAGGTCTTCGGCGGGAGACTCCTCGCCGCCGCGCGTGAGGACGTGCACCTCCACGTCGCGCTGGACCAGGCCCTCGGCCTGCTTGCGGACGACCCGAGCGAGGCCACCCTCGATCAGAGGCGGGTACTCCCAGGAAAGGACTAGGGCTCTTGTCATCAGTGCACCGTCCGGGAACGCGAGCCGGGAAATGACGTGACCCAGGCGCCACCAGGCAAGGACGCAGGGAGCCCGTGTAGCGGTGCTACACGGGCGACCGAAGACGCAGCCTGGTGGTGATCTGGGTTCGTCAT
>DASTAI010000414.1:0-5549 GCA_035712865.1 Solirubrobacterales bacterium | reverse complement strand
GGGCCACGTCGCGGCTCTACTCCTCGCCGGTGAGCTTCCGCAGGTCGCGCACGAGCAGCATGTGGGTGAGGTTGTTAGAGGCCGCCGCGAGGCTCTCCAGGTTCTCGATCGCCTCCTTGCGGGCGTTCTGGTTCGTGGACTGGAGCCCCGGCCCGACCACCGCCTCGAGCAGCACGGCTTCGCGGTCGGCGGCCGTCCGCAGGACCTTCAGGTTGCGGCCGCTGACGCCGAACCGTGCGAGCTCCGAGCACGCCTTGACGATCTCGCGATCCGTGTCGTCGTAGACCTTGATCCCGTCGACCTTGACGGGCCGGATCAGGCGCCAGTCCTCGAGGTCCTTGATCAGGTCCGGTCCGACGCCGGTGTCGTCGACCAGCTCCTCGAGCGTGACGCGCGAGCCCTTTCCGGCCTCCAGGCTCGCCGCCCGGCGAAGCGAGGCGGACTCGCCGCGCTCCTGGCGGGCTCCCGCCGCGAGCTCCTGTCGGATCACCCGCAGCGGTAGGAACTCGTCGCGCTGCATGCGAAGAATCGTCCGCAGGCGCTCGACGTCGGCCTGGCTGTAGAGCCGGTAGCCACCGGCGGTCCGCCGAGGCGAGAGCAGCTTCTGGTCCTCGAGGTAGCGGATCTTCGAGATCGAGATGTCCTCGAACTCGCGGCCGAGGATCTTCGTGACAGCCCCGATCGTCAGCGCCTTGCGGTTCGAGGGCGCGCCGTCGGAGGCCACGTTGCTGGTGTCACGTTCGAACGGTGTGGGCGTAGACGCTTCCATGGTCACTTCTCCAGGTAGCTCAGCTTGTACTTGCCGATCTGGATCTCGTCCCCGTCCTCCAGTTGGTGCGACTCGATCCTGCGGCGGTTCACGTAGGTCCCGTTGAGGGAGCCGAGATCGTCGATGTAGAGACCGTCGTTGCGGCGGACGAGGAGGGCGTGGTTTCGCGACACGGTGACGTCGTCCAGGAAGACACCCGCGTCAGGGGTACGGCCGATCGAGATCCGGTCGTCAGTGAGGGTGAAGCTCTCGCCCGCGCGGCCGCCCCCCGCCCGGATCACGAGGGCGGCGCCGTGCTGCTCGACCACCTCGTCGATGTCCACCTGGTGCATCTCGCCCGACTCGTCGACCGTGTAGGTCATCGTCGTCGGCTCGTCCTTCCCCTCGGGACGAGAGAGGTAGGCCCCGCACTTCTGGCAGTAGTTGGCCCCCTCCGCGTTGACGAAGCCGCACTCGGGGCAGTGAATCGCCACCGCGTCCGCCCCTACGTCGGAGGCTTCGTCGGGGGCTCTGAGCGGCCGGCGAGAATCTCGCTGAGGCGCTGCACGTCGTCTCCCTTGATCAGCGTTGCGCCGTCGGGCCGGTTCTCGCGCAGCCGGTTCACCAGCTCCGCCCGGAGAATGTCGATCTGACCATGCAGAATCCGCCTGCGGTAGGAAACCTCCTGCTCCTCTGCAGTCAGATTGTCGATCAGCTCCTTCAGCTCCTGATCGTTCATCGAGCCGATATCGGGAAAGGTCTCTTCCTCCAACGCTCCTCCACTTCTGAATTCGGGCAGGCGATTATAGGTCCGTTCGCACAGCCTCAACCGCGACTTCAGGGTTTTGGCTATGTGTTTGCAAGCTCTCTGAGCCCCGTTCGGACGTACGCGATCGTGCCGAGGACACCGAGCGCGACGCCGACGATGAACATCACGTCCCAGACGACGCTCTCCGAGACCATTGAGAAGAAGATCGCCGCCATCGTCGGGGCGATCGCCACTCGGCCCAGCCAGTTGATGCTCAACTCCCCCACCCGTCGCAGCGCGACCTCGGCGAGCAGGGCGGTGATCGCCTCTCGGGCCACGAGCACCGCCAGCGCCCAGCGAGGCAGCAGGTCGAAGTGCCAGCAGACCGCAACGCCGGAGAGGATCGTCAGCCGATCGACGACCGGGTCGAGGATCGCACCCATTCGGCTGTACTGGCCCGTTGCACGCGCGAGGAAGCCGTCCACGTAGTCCCCCACCGCGATCAGCCAGAAGATCGCCGCCGCCCAGGGGTCCCGGCCGTCGCCCGACGAGAACGCCAGATAGAGAAATACCGGCAGTCCGGCAAGCCTCAGGTACCCGACGGCGTTGGGGACGGTCCACGGGCGCAGCGGCTGCCCCGGGCGAGTCTGACGCGGTGGCGGGCCCGAGCGGTCCAGCCCGACCTGGCGGCGGAATCCCTTTCGCCGTCCCGTACGCAAGGATTGTCCGCGGCCAGGATCCACCAAGCGAGGATATGGAAGGCAAGGCGAAAACCGGGATCTCCCCCACCCGCGCTGAGGACTTCCCTCAGTGGTTCCAGAACGTCGTCCGCGACGCGGAGGTGGCGGAGCTCGACCACGTCCGTGGGGCGATGGTGATCCGCCCCTGGGGCTACGGGATGTGGGAGTTGATGCAGGCGGCCCTCGATCACGGGATCAAGGAGACCGGCGCCGTCAACGCCTACTTCCCTCTCTTCATCCCCCTCAGCTACTTCGAGGAGGAGGCGGAGCACGTCGAGGGCTTCGCGAAGGAGGTGGCGATCGTCACCCACCATCGCCTCGAGCAGGGGCCCGACGGCTCGCTGCACCCCGCCGCCGAGCTGCCCGAGCCGCTGATCGTTCGCCCCACCTCCGAGACCGTGATCGGCCACTCCTTCGCCAAGTGGATCAACTCCTATCGGGACCTGCCCCTGCTGATCAATCAGTGGTGCAACATCGTCCGCTGGGAGCTGCGGCCGCGGGTCCTGCTCCGCACCACCGAATTTCTCTGGCAGGAGGGCCACACCGCTCACTCCACTGCGGAGGAGGCGCTCGAGGAAACGGGGCGGATGCTCCACGTCTACCGGGACTTCGCCGAGAACCAGCTCGCGATCCCGGTGATCGCCGGCGAGAAGCCGGAGTACGAGCGCTTCCCGGGTGCCGAGACCAGCCTCTCGATCGAGGCGATGATGCAGGACGGCAAGGCGCTCCAGTGCGGAACCTCCCACGACCTCGGCCAGAACTTCGCCCGTGCCATGGGGATGGAGTTCACGGACGAGGACGGCGAGCGGAAGCTCTGCCACACGACCTCCTGGGGCATGACCACCCGGATGATCGGGGCGGTGGTGATGACCCACGGCGACGACAACGGGCTGCGCGTCCCGCCTCGCATCGCTCCGCGCCAGGTCCGGATCGTCCCGATCACGCGGGACGACCCGACCGCGGTCCTCGAGGCCGCGGACGAGCTGCGGGAGGAGATCGCCGGGCAGTCCTGGGACGGCGAGGCGGTCCGCGTCGAGGTCGACAGGCGTGAGCGCAAGCCCGCGGACAAGCGGTGGGAGTGGATCCGCAAGGGCGTCCCGATCGTGATCGAGCTTGGGGAGCGTGACATCGAGGGTGGCGTCGTGACCGTCACCCGGCGCGACGATCCCGAGCTCGCCCGAGCCGCCATCCCCCGCGATGGCGCAGGCGACGCCGTCGCCGGCGTGCTCGGCGACATCCAGCTCAGCTACTACGAGGACGCGAGCGAGCGCCTGCGCCGGCGAACTCGCGACGACATCACGACCGTGGAGGAGTTCCGCGAGTTCTTCTCGGGCGAGGAGACCGAATCAGGTGGCTTCGTCAAGGCCCCCTGGAGCGAGGAACCGGAGACGATCGAGGTCATGGGCGAGCTCGGCGTCAGCGTCCGGGTCATCCCCTTCGACGAGGAGCTTCCCCCCAACGCCCGCTGCGTGATCACGGGCGGGCCGGCGCTGGTGGTGGCGATCTTCGCCAAGGCGTACTAGGTTCTCCCACAGGGGTGCTCGGAAGGGCGATGCAAGCCAGCAGCGGGCCCACAAGACCAGAGGAGTTCCGACTCGTGCTCTCGCCGGACGCCGAGGCGGGTCGGCGCGCGCGCGAGGCGCTTCGGGAGCGCTTCTCCGACTCGCTTCCGGCACAGACGGTGATCGACCTGACCGCCGTGGTCACCGAGCTCGTCAACAACGCCGTCGCCCACGGGCCGCAACGGCCGATCACGCTCGAGCTCACGATCGGGCCGGACACGATCCGCGGCGAGGTCGCCGACCGCGGGAACCCGGCTGCCGCGATTCCGGAGATCAGGGAGGCCAACGAGCAGGGCGGGCGAGGGCTCGAGGTCGTGGACAAGCTGACCTCCCGCTGGGCGGTCTACGAGGGCAGCACCCACGTCTGGTTCGAGATGCCGCGGGAGCTCTAGGCGCGGGTGAAGCGGCGACCGGTGGTCGGCGAGGTCTCCTCGTCGAGCTGGGTGCGCTTGACCTTGACGGGCTTCAGGTAGGGCTCCCCCTCCTCGAGGTCGGGCCCCTCGCCGTCGGCGAGCACCCGCTCCGCCTCGGCCGGCGTCTCGGCCTTCTCCATCGCGGCGATCCGCTCCGGCGTGAGCTCGCCCGCGTTCTCCTCCTCGATCTTCGCCAGCCAGTCAGCGCCCTCGCGAGACTTCTCCTCGTCCACGTGAACCTTGCCTCGGTCCAGGGACTTGTCGATCTCGGCGAAGAGAGCGTCCACGAGCTCCTCCTGCTTCACCTTCCGCAGCGGCTTGCCGTGCGCGAAGATCAGTCCCTCGTCCTTGGCGCCGGTGATCCCGAAGTCGGCGTGCGAGGCCTCGCCGATGCCGTTGACGGCGCAGCCGAGCACCGCCACCTCCACCGGGTCGGTGTAGGCCTCGAGGCGCTGCTCGATGTCGGCGACGACGGTGTCCATGTCGAACTGCAGGCGGCCGCAGGTCGGGCAGGCGATCAGCACGGGGCCGCGCTCGCGGAGGTGCAGGGCCTTGAGGATCTCCCAGGCGACCTTCACCTCCTCCTCCGCGTGGAAGGTGGAGAGGCTGATGCGAATCGTGTCGCCGATCCCGTCGGCGAGCAGCGTCCCGAGCCCAACCGAGGACTTGAGTGAGCCCGACCACTTCGTGCCCGCCTCGGTGATCCCGAGATGAAGCGGGTACGGGATCTTCTCCGCCAGGAGGCGGTTCGAGGCGATCGTGTTCGGCACGTTGGTCGACTTGATCGAGACCTTGAAGTTCTCGAAGTCGAGCGACTCCATCAGCTCCACGAACTCGACCGCGGCGGCCACCAGGGCCTCCACCGGATTCTCGCGCTCGAGCTCGTGCAGGTGCTTGGGCAGAGAGCCCGAGTTGACGCCGATCCGCATCGGCACGTTGGCCTTGGTCGCCCGCTGGGCCACTTCGGCGACCTTCTCGCGGCCGCCGATGTTTCCCGGGTTGAGGCGAATGCAGTCGGCGCCGGCGTCGATCGCCTTCAGCGCGAGCGTGTGGTTGAAGTGGATGTCGGCGATCACGGGGATCGGCGACTCCTTGACGATCGTCTTCAGCGCCTCGACGTCCTTGTCGCGGGGAACCGCGACTCGCACGAGGTCCGCTCCGGCATCGGCGACAGTGCGGATCTGCTCCATCGTCGCCTCGAGATTCGCCGTTTCGGTCTTGCACATCGTCTGCACGGCGACCGGGGCGCCCCCGCCGATCGGGACGTCGCGGACGAAGATCTGGCGCTTGGAAGCCACGCCCACAGAGTAGCTACGGGACCCCTGGCGACGTTGACGG
>DASTAI010000413.1:0-4862 GCA_035712865.1 Solirubrobacterales bacterium | reverse complement strand
GTACATCGTCCGCCTGGCGACGGACGGCTCGCCTCGCGAGCCCCGCAGCCTCCGCCGGTAGATTCGGGAGCCGACATGCGCATCTTCGTGACCGGCGGCGCGGGCTTCATCGGCTCGAACTACGTCCGGCACCGTCTCGATTCGCACCCGGACGACACCGTCCGCGTGCTCGACAAGCTCACCTACGCGGGACGGCGCGAGAACCTCGAGGGGAACCCGCAGGACCGCTGGGAGCTGGTGGAGGCCGATATCGCCGACCGCGAGGCGGTCGCCGGCGCGATCGAGGGCTGCGACGCCGTCGTCAACTTCGCGGCCGAGTCGCATGTGGACCGCTCGATAGAGGCGCCGGGCGAATTCATCACCACGGACGTCTACGGCACCTACGTGCTGCTCGAGGCGGCCCGGGATGTCGGCGTCCGCCATCTCCAGGTCTCGACCGACGAGGTCTACGGCGACTTCGAGATGGGCACGGCGACCGAGGAGTCGCCGCTCAACCCCTCCTCCCCCTACTCGGCCTCGAAGGCCGGCGGCGACCTGCTCGTCTCCGCCTTCGCCCGCACCTACGGATCCGAGGCGCTGATCATTCGGGCCTCTAACAACTACGGGCCCCGGCAGCATCCCGAGAAGCTGATCCCGCTCTGCGTCCTCAACGCCCTGGCGGGCGACCAGCTGCCGGTCTACGGCGACGGGATGCAGGTCCGGAACTGGCTCTACGTGGACGACTGCTGCGCCGCGGTCGACGCCGTCCTCGAGCGGGGCGAGCCGGGCGAGGTGTACAACGTCGGCGGACCCGACGAGCTGCCGAACATCGAGGTGGTGAGGCGGATTCTCGCCCTCACCGACCGCGACGAGTCGCTGATTTCCTACGTCACGGACCGCCCGGGCCACGACCGGCGGTACTCGCTCTCGGCCGCACGGCTCGAGGCTCTGGGATGGAAGGCGGCCGTCTCCTTCGACGAGGGCGTCGAGCGGACTGTCACCTGGTACCGGGACAACGCCAGGTGGTGGGAGCCGATCCGCTCCGGCGAGTACCGCCAGTACTACGAGCGCCAGTATGGAAACGCACTGAAGTGAGCTTCCGCCGTCTGCCGACCGAGATCGACGGCGTCGCGCTGATCGAACCGGACGTCCACGGGGACGCGCGCGGCTTCTTCGTCGAGACCTTCCGCGCGGCCGAGATGGGGCAGCTCGGCATCGCGCTCGAGTTCGTCCAGGAGAACCACAGCCGGTCCGCCGGGCGGGTGCTCCGGGGCCTCCACATGCAACGCGGTCAGGCGAAGCTCGTTCGCTGCGCCCGCGGCCTGATCTTCGACGTGGCCGTCGACCTGCGGCCCGGCTCCCGCACCTACGGGCGCTGGGAGGGATACGAGCTCGACGACGTCGAGCATCGCCAGCTCTTCATCCCCGACGGCTTCGCGCACGGGTTCTGCGTCCTCTCGGACGAGGCGGACGTGATCTACCGGGTCTCGAGCTACTACGACCCCGAGCTCGAGAGCGGCATCGCCTGGGACGACCCCGAGATCGCCGTCGACTGGCCGATCCCCGACCCGGTCCTCTCCGAGCGGGACCGAACGGCTCCGAGACTCGCCGAGCTGGCTTCGACGCTCGGCGGCTGAATCTCTGCGGCGCACGTCACAGAAGTCGCCTCCGTCCCGTCTTAGGATCAGCGGCCGCTAGGGGGGTCCTGGGGAAATCCCCGATGGACGTGAAGCGCCGCCGCTGGAATCGTGAGTGACCGATGAGAAATCGCATCGCCAGGAGTCTGAGTACCTGATCTGAGTCCCTACCGAAGGGGGAATTTGCATGACCCGTCGTCTCACCCGACTCGCCGACTACTCGTATCGCCACCGCGGCCGCGTGGTGCTGCTCTGGATCGCCGCAATGGTCGTGATCATCGGAGTCGGCTCCTCGCTGGCCGGCGACTTCAACGCCAACTACGACACGCCGGGCTCCGACTCGAAGGCCGCGAGCGACATCACCAAGCAGCGCTTCGACGGCTACTCCGGCCAGGAGATCTACGCGGTCGCCAAGGATCCCAACGGCTTCGGCAACGAAGCCGCAGCCGCCCAGCGACTGCAGCCGTTCTTCGAGCAGGCCGAGAAGGTCGAGCACATCGACGCGCACACCTCGATCCGGCTCTCCCAGAACCACCAGATCGCCTCGACGACGCTGCCGATGACGGTTCCCGGTTGGGAGATGACCAAGGACCAGGGCAAGCAGCTGATCGACGCCGCCGAGGCCAATGACGGCAACGGCCTCGAGATCAAGCTGGGCGGCGACCCGATCTACGCCGCTCAGAGCCAGTCGAGCCCGGAGGGCCTTGGCTTCCTCGGCGCCGCCATCGTCCTGCTGATCGCGTTCGGCTCGGTGGTCGCCGCCGGCCTGCCGCTGGCGATAGCTCTCGTCGGCCTGGGAATCTCGTCCGCGGGACTGATCCCGCTGCTCGCGAACGTCATCGACGTCCCGGATTGGACCACGGCCGTCTCCGGCCTGATCGGCATCGGCGTCGGCATCGACTACGCACTGCTGGTCCTGACCCGATTCCGGTCGGCGATGAAGGACGGCAAGGACCGCCACGACGCGGTCGTCGAGGCCGTGACGACGGCCGGTCGCAGCGTGATCATCGCCGGCTCCACCGTCGTCATCGCCGTCCTCGGCCTGATCCTCACCGGGTTGAGCTACATGTACGGCGTGGCGATCTCGACGGGCTTCGCGGTCCTGACGGTGATGGTCGCCTCGCTCACGCTCCTGCCGGCCCTTCTCTCCTACCTCGGCCCGAGGGTCGACAGGCTCCGGATCCCGTTCCTGGGCCGGGCGCTCCGAACACAAAGCAACGGCACGTCTCCGGCGGCTCGTTGGAGCCACGTGGTCCAGCGGCGGCCCTGGCCGTTCGCGATCGGGGCGCTGGCGATCCTCCTGGCCCTGGCGGCGCCGGCCCTGGGCATGCGGCTCGGCTTCCCGGACGCCGGGAACGACCCGCCCGACACGATGACCCGTCAGGCCTACGACCTGAACACCGAGGGTTTCGGGCCCGGCTCGAACGGCCCTGTGGTGGTCGCCGCCACGTTCGACGATCCGTCGGACAAGGGGGCGATCACGCAGCTCGCGAACGACATCCGCGGCGACCAGGACGTCGCTTTCGTGCAGCCGCCCCGGTTCAATCAGGCAGGCAACGCCGGGATCATCACCGTGATCCCGAAGAGCTCGCCGCAGGACGTGGCGACCGAGAACCTGGTCCACCGGCTGCGTGACAATGCCGTTCCCGGCGCCGTGGGCGGCAGGCCGATAGACGTCAAGATCGGCGGCGTCACCGCGGCGCTGGAGGACCAGAGCACCTACATGACTGACCGCATGCCGCTGTTCATCGCGGGCGTCGTAGGTCTCTCGTTCCTGCTGCTCCTGGTGGCGTTCCACTCGCCCCTGATCTCGCTGAAGGCGGCGATCATGAACCTGCTGTCGGTGAGCGCCGCGTATGGCGTGATGACGCTGGCGGCGAACGGCGGCGGCTTCAGCAGCCTGATCGGAATCGATCACGAAGTCCCGATCGCTCCGTTCATGCCGGTGATGATGTTCGCGATCCTCTTCGGGCTCTCGATGGACTACGAGGTCTTCCTGATCTCGCGGATCCGCGAGGAGTACCTGAAGGACGGGAACACCAGCCGCGCGGTGGCCGATGGCCTCGCCAAGACGGCCCGGGTGATCACGGCGGCGGCGGCGATCATGGTGGTCGTCTTCCTGGCCTTCCTGGCGGCACAGGACGTGTTCCTGAAGCTGTTCGGAATCGGCCTCGCGGCGGCGATCTTCCTCGACGCCACGCTGGTCCGCATGGTCCTGGTGCCGGCGGTGATGCAGCTGCTCGGCAAGTGGAACTGGTGGATCCCGAGCTGGCTGGAGCGACGCCTCCCGCGGCTCGACGTGGAGCCCGGCGCGCCGGTCGGAGCCCAGGGCCAGGCCTAAAGAGCAGCAACGGCGCCCTTCCGGTCCTCGGGATCGGAAGGGCGCCGGCTTCGCTGCGCCGGGGGGGCCGAGTGGTGTGGTCGGTAAGGTCAGTAGGTTGGCCATGAGTACGTCCACGACCCAAAAGTCACCCCTGGAGCCCTTCTCGAAGCCGGTTCGACGCTGGTTCGAGGCGTCATTTGAGGCTCCGACGCCCGCCCAGGCCGCCGGCTGGCCGGCGATCGCGTCGGGCGCCCACACCCTGATCTGCGCTCCAACCGGGTCCGGAAAGACGCTCGCCGCCTTCCTCTGGGGCATCGACGCGCTCGCCCGCGAGCCGGAGCGGCTGGGGTCGGGGGTTCGAATCGTCTACGTCTCCCCCCTCAAGGCGCTCTCCTACGACATCGAGCGCAACCTGCGCGCGCCGCTGCAGGGCATCGGGGCGCCGATCTCGGTCGCCCTGCGCACGGGCGACACGCCCCAGTCCGAGCGCCGCGCGATGCGCCGCGAGCCGCCGGACATCCTGATCACCACCCCCGAGTCCCTCTACCTGATGATCAGCTCTCAGGCACGGGAGATCCTCACCGGTGTCGAAGCGGTGATCGTCGACGAGATCCACGCGGTGGCGCCATCAAAGCGCGGCTCGCACATGGCGCTGACACTCGAGCGTCTGGACCACCTCGTTGCCAAGGGCGCGGAGCAGCCTGAGCTCGGTGACGACGCCGAGAACGGGCGCAGGGAGATCCAGAGGATTGGACTGTCGGCGACCCAGCGCCCGCTGGAGCGCATCGGTGACTTCCTTGTGGGCAGCGGGCGGAAGTGCGACATCGTCGACGCCTCCGAGCCCAAGCAGCTCGACCTCGAGATCGTCGTGCCGGTCGAGGACATGGTCGAGCCCAGCCCGCTCGACAACAAGCGCCGCGACG
>DASTAI010000412.1:0-21721 GCA_035712865.1 Solirubrobacterales bacterium | reverse complement strand
GATCAGCTCGGACAATTCGTCGATGCCCTGAAGGACAACCGTGATCTGCGTCTCTTCCTCTTCAGCCCCTATTTCTCCTCGGCGGAGAAGATCGAGGGCCTGAAGAAGGCCGTGTCCGATGCCGAGCCCGAGCTACTCAACTTCCTGGAGCTGTTGCTCGAGAAACACCGGATGCCCGCGATCTTTCAGATTCGCAGCCACTACGACGCGCTATGGGACGAGGAGAACAAGCGGCTTGGCGTCACCGTCACCAGCGCCGTGGAGTTGGATCCGGAGATCGTCAAGCGGATCGGCTCGGAGATCGAGGAGCAGACCGGCGACACGGTCGAGCTCCAGAGCAAAGTGGACCCGGACATCCTCGGCGGGTTGGTCGTGCAGGTGGGGAACCTGGTCTTGGACACGAGCATCCGCAACAGGCTCGAGAAACTGCGAAAGAGCGTCGCTTCCGCGGCGTAATCCAAAGGAGTGACGTAGAGAGATGGAGATAAAGCCGGACGAGATCGCAAGCATCCTGCGTGAGCGGATCGAGGGCCTGGATGTGGACTCCGCCGACCTCTCCGAGGTCGGCACCGTCCTCGAGATTGGCGACGGCATCGCCCGCATCCACGGAGTCGACAACTGCCAGTCCCTCGAGATGCTGGACCTGCCGCACGACGTTGTCGGGCTGGCGCTCAACCTCGAGGAGGACAACGTGGGCGCGGTGCTGTTCGGGGACTGGGACAAGGTCTCGGAGGGAGACACGGTGAAGCGCACCGGCAAGCTGCTGGAGATCCCGGTCGGCGACGAGCTCCTCGGCCGCCTGGTGGACCCGCTCGGTCGGCCGCTCGACGACAAGGGCGACATCAACACCACGGAAACCCGCTCCGCCGAGCACAAGGCCCCCGGCGTCGTGCACCGTCAGCCGGTTGTCGAGCCGATGCAGACGGGACTCAAGGCGATCGACTCGATGATCCCGATCGGCCGTGGCCAGCGCGAGCTGATCATCGGCGACCGCCAGACGGGCAAGACGGCGATCGCGATCGACACGATCATCAACAACAAGGACTCCGACCTGGTCTGCATCTACGTAGCGATCGGCCAGCGGATGTCGACCGTCGTCCAGGTGATGGAGACCCTGGAGGAGAACGGCGCGATGGAGAACACGATCATCGTGGCCGCGCCCGCCGACGAGGCGGCGCCGATCAAGTACATGGCCCCATATGCGGGCTGCGCGATGGGCGAGTACTTCCTCTACCGGGGCAAGCACGCGCTCTGCATCTATGACGACCTCTCCAAGCACGCGGCCGCTTACCGGCAGATGTCGTTGCTGCTCCGGCGTCCGCCGGGTCGCGAGGCCTATCCCGGCGACGTCTTCTACCTGCACTCCAGGCTGCTGGAGCGGGCCGTGAAGCTCTCCGACGAGGAGGGCGCGGGCTCGCTGACCGCGCTACCGGTGATCGAGACTCAGGCCGGCGACATCTCGGCCTACATCCCGACCAACGTCATCTCGATCACCGACGGCCAGATCTTCCTCGAGAGCGATCTCTTCTACTCCGGGGTGCGCCCGGCGATCAACGTCGGCACCTCCGTGTCGCGGGTGGGCGGCAACGCGCAGACGAAGGCGATGAAGAAGGTGGCGAGCCAGCTGCGCCTGGACCTCTCCCAGTACCGCGAGCTCGAGGCCTTCGCCCAGTTCGGCTCCGAGCTCGATCCCGAGACTCAGAAGCAGCTCGCGAGAGGCGAGCGGATGGTCCAAGCCCTCAACCAGAAGGAGCGCCAGCCGATGACGGTGGCCGAGCAGGTCGCCTCGATCTACGCCGGCACCGGCGGCTACCTCGATCGGATCAAGACCGAGCGGGTCACGGAGTTCCTCGGTGCCCTGATCTCCAGGCTGCACTCCCAGGAGAAGGACCTGCTCGACCGGATCAACGAGAGCGGCGACCTCTCCGACGAGGACGAGGAGGCCCTCGGCAAGGCGATCGCGCAAGCGATCGATGACTTCGGGCCCGACTTCGATCAGGAGGGCAACCCGCTCGAGGAGGGCGAGTCCGACCGGGTCACGCGGCGCGACGGCGACGAGAGTCCCTCTGAGTCCGGTTCAGATGGCGCCGAGGCGGATGAGTCCGAAGCCGATACAGAGGCGGAGCAGGAGGAGGCCGGCGCCACCGCCTAAAGCATGGCCACTCGCAAGGAAGTCAAGAACCGCATCGCCTCCGTCAAGAACGTGCAGACGATCACCCGGGCGTTCGAGCTCGTCGCGGCGGCCCGCTTACGGCGCGCCGAGCAGCGCATCGACGCGCTGCGGCCCTACGCCCGTGAGCTGCGCAAGATGACGCGGCAGGTCGCGGAGGCGGCCGGGGTCGAGGCGCGGAACCTCCCTGTGCTCCAGGAGCACGAGGAGGAGCGCACCGTCGGGATCCTGCTTGTCACCGGCGACCGCGGCCTGGCGGGCGCCTTCAACTCGCAGATCATCCGTGCCGGGGTTCAGCTGCAACGCCAGCTCCGCGCCGAGGGCAAGGACGTCCGCTTCTCCGTCGTCGGCCGGCGCGGGGTCTCGACGATGCACTTCCGAGGCGAGGACCTGCACGGCGAGTACGTCGGCTTCACGGACCGCCCCGCCTTTGCGAACGCGAGGGAAATCGCGGACGACCTGATCGCCTCCTACGTGGACAAGGACCTCAACCGGGTGGACCTCATCTACAACCGCTACGTCTCGCCCCTCACCCAGTACGTGCGCAGACAGACACTGCTGCCGGTCCAGCAAGCGGATGTGTTCGGCGAGGGTGTGGCAGAGCTCAGCCCAGACGACGACGAGGACCTCGACCCGGAGCTCGTTGAGGCCCATCGCAAGGCGCTCTGGGACTACGAGCCCGAGCCCGAAGAGCTGCTCGGCGAGCTGATTCCCGAGTACGCGCAGCTCAACGTCTACCGCGCCCTGCTCGAGTCGACCGCCTCCGAGCACGGCGCGCGGATGACCGCGATGCGGAATGCCGCGGACAACGCCAAGGAAGTGATCTCGGACCTCACCCTGGAGATGAACCGGGTCCGTCAGGCCGAGATCACTCAGGAGATCCTCGAGGTCGTCGCCGGTGCCGAGGGCCTCAGCTAGAGACTTGTTAGAAGAGAAGGAGACGAATGGCTGACAACGGAAACACCAACGGAAAGGTGGGCACCGTCGAGCAGGTGACGGGCGTCGTCATCGACGTCGCCTTCCCCGACCACATCCCCGAGATCTTCCATGCGCTGGAGATCGACGTGCCGCCGGAGGGTGGACGAACCGAGGGAAGGCTGATCTGCGAGGTACAGCAGCACCTCGGCGACGACCGCGTCCGGGCGATCGCCATGGACGCGACCGACGGTGTCAAGCGTGGCGACAAGGTGCTCGACACCGGTGGGCCGATCACGGTTCCTGTCGGCGACCAGACTCTGGGCCGCATCTTCAACCTGCTGGGAGAGACGATCGACGAAGGACCCGAGCTCGAGGACGGCGAGCGCTGGCCGATTCACCGCCCAGCCCCCGAGGTCGAGGACCTCGCTCCCTCGCAGGAGCTGCTGGAGACCGGGATCAAGGTCGTGGACCTTCTGGCCCCGTACGCCAAGGGCGGCAAGGTCGGACTGTTCGGCGGCGCCGGCGTGGGCAAGACCGTTCTGATCCAGGAGCTGATCCGCTCGATCGCCGAGGAGCACGAGGGCCTTTCCGCCTTCTGCGGTGTCGGCGAGCGCTCGCGGGAGGGAAACGACCTCTGGCTCGAGATGAAGGAGTCCGGCGTCATCGACAAGACCATGCTGGTCTTCGGTCAGATGAACGAGCCGCCAGGAGCTCGCCTCCGGGTCGCTCTCTCGGGGCTGACGATGGCGGAGTACTTCCGGCAGCAGGGTGGCCAGGACGTCCTGCTGTTCATCGACAACATCTTCCGGTTCGTCCAGGCGGGCTCCGAGGTCTCGGCGCTCCTCGGCCGGATGCCCTCCGCGGTCGGCTACCAGCCGACCCTCGAGACCGAGATGGGTCAGCTCCAGGAGCGGATCACCTCGACGCGGGAGGGATCGGTCACCTCGATCCAGGCGATCTACGTTCCGGCCGACGACCTCACCGATCCGGCACCGGCGTCGGTGTTCGCGCACCTGAACGCGACCACGACACTGACCCGGTCGCTGGTCGAGCAGGGGATCTACCCGGCTGTCGATCCGCTCGATTCGACGTCGACGATCCTGAAGCCGGAGATCCTCGGCGAAGAGCACTACAACACCGCGACGCGCGTCCAGGAAACGCTGCAGCGCTATCGCGAACTGCAGGACATCATCGCGATCCTCGGGATCGACGAGTTCTCGGACGCGGACAAGCAGACGGTCTCGCGGGCGCGAAAGATCCAGCGCTTCCTCTCGCAGCCGTTCTTCGTCGCCTCTCAGTTCACGGGCCGCGACGGCGAGTACGTACCGGTCGCCGAGACCGTGCGAGGCTTCAAGGAGATCGTCGACGGGGAGCACGACGACATCCCCGAGCGCGCCTTCTACATGCAGGGCCCGATCGACCAGGTCCTCGACGCGTCGAAGAAGATGCGGGCCGAGGAGCCCGAGGAGTCCGCTCAGGCGGAGGCCGACGAGCAGGAGACGAAGTCGGAGCAGGAGGCCCAGCAGGCCGAGGCCGCCGGCGATGAGGCGCACGGAGAGCAGGCGGAGGACGAGGCGGCCTAGATCATGAACGCCCCGACCACGATCTGATGGCCGATCACAACGTCGACGTTCGCCTCCTCACCCCCGAGGGCGAGGTCTTCACCGGCGAGGTGGAGCAGGTGTCCACGCGGACGTCCGTGGGCGAGATCGGGATCCTCGCGAACCACGTCCCGGTCCTGGCTCGGCTCGAACCGACGGAGCTGCGACTGCACATGCCCGACGGCGAGGTCCGTCGCTGGGCCCAGGCCGAGGGCTGGCTCCAGGTCTTCGCCAACCGGGCGACCGTGCTGGTCACCGAGGCGATCCCTCCCGACCAGCTCGACCAGGGTGACCTTCGCAACCGTGTCGAAGACGCCGACGCCCGGCTGCGGGACTCCGAGGAGGGCTCGGGCGCGCACACACAGGGGGAGAAGGACAAGAAGCGCGCCGAGGCGTTCCTCGAAGTGTCGGAGAACCGCGGCTAGCCCATCGCCGGGAAGGTCCAGCGGCCCAGTGCCGCCTGCACCTACGATTCCCGCCCATGGATGAGCTCGCGCTCGCCAAGCGACTGATCGCCTTCGACACCTCCAACGCGGAGGGACTTCGGCGTGCCGCCGAGTTCGTCGGCGGCTGGCTCGAGTCGAACGACATCGAGGCGGCCCAGACGGAGGCACGCGGCCTGCCGGTGACGAAGGCGGAGGTCGGGCCGCCCGACGCTCCGACATTGGTCCTCCACGGTCATTTGGACGTCGTACCGGGGGGTGAGGATCAGTTCGAGCCGCAGGTCGTCGGCGATCGCCTCGTGGGCCGCGGCGCCTATGACATGAAGGGGGCCCTGGCGGTGATGCTGATCGTCCTTCACGAGCTGCGCGACCAGGAGGACGTGCGACTGCGACTGGGGATCGTCTCGGACGAGGAGTCCGAGGAGGAGGCGAACCGCGGTTCCGACGCGCTCGTCGCGAGCGGGTTCGTTGGCGACTTCGCCATCACGGGCGAGCCCACAAACCTCCAGGTCGGCGTGCAGGCGAAGGGCGTTCTGGCGATGCGTCTCCGGGTTCGCGGGCGCTCGGCGCACGGCGCGACGCCCTGGCTCGGCGATAACGCTGTCGTTAAGGCAGTCGAGGTATTCAGGGGAATCGAATCGCTACCGTTTGCACGCCACTCGAGCGCCCTCTTCGACCGCCCCTCCATCAATCTCGGTCGGATCCTGGGCGGGGACGCCCTGAACAAAGTGCCCGACACCTGCGTCATAGACGTCGATATCCGCTTCCTGCCCGATCAGGATCCAGACGAGATCCTGGAGCAGGTGGAACGCCTGCCCGACACCGAGGTGCTTGCGACCTTCCGGCGCGCACCCGCGGTCGTCGAGGCGGACTCCCCGTATGTGCTGGGACTGTGTGAGGCCGCCTCGCCGCACCACCCGGAGCAGGTGATGAGCGTCGGGCGCGACGGGGCTTCGGACGCCGTCTCCTTTCTGGCGGTCGGCGTGCCGGCCGTGGAGTTCGGCCCGATCGGCGACGGCCATCACGGTCCGAGCGAGTGGGTGTCGATCTCCTCGCTGCGGAGCTACCGGCAGGCGCTGGAGGGATTCGTGACGAGTTTCCCGGGGATGGCCGCGTGAACCCGGAGCGGGAAGGGGGGAACGGCCGGGACGACGAGGGTCAGCGCCCGGACGAAGTGAAGCGCCCCGACGAGACGCAGGA
Source organism: Solirubrobacterales bacterium (assembly GCA_035712865.1). Classification (GTDB taxonomy): domain Bacteria; phylum Actinomycetota; class Thermoleophilia; order Solirubrobacterales; family 70-9; genus DASUPK01. The sequence continues at coordinate 15,389 of DASTAI010000412.1, read as the reverse complement.
GTTCAACGTCGCCGACGAGCTCGGAGCCGACGAGGACGAGCAGCCTCGCGACGAGCAGCCTCGCGACGAGCAGCCCGACGACGATCAGGCGGAGCAGGACGAGCCCGAGGCCGAGGAGCCGGAAGCGGACGAGCCGGAGGAGAACGGGCAGGACGAGTCCGAGCCGGACGAGGAGCAGCCCGAAGAAGAAGAGCCGGAGGACGAAGAGCCGGGGACGGCCGAGAGCGGGGCGGACGAGGAGCTATCCGACGAGGACAGGCTCGCCCAGGTGGTCTCGGCTCCGACCCAGGAGTGGGAGGGCCTGGAGGCCGCTGAGGCGAAGGCCGACGAGCCCACGGTCATCCAGAAGGCGGGCTCGGCGATCACCTCGAGCTTCGAAAAGGTCGGTTCGGCAACGACCTCGGGTTTCAGGGTCGTCCGGGAGCACGTTCGCTTCCCGATCTGGCTGCGCTTCCTGACGGCGTCGTTCGTGATCGTTGCGACGATCGCCGCAGCCACCTCCGCAAGTCTCATTCTGTATCTGTCCGACTGGGCGAGCGCCCTCAAGTCACACGCCATCCGGCAGCACATCGACACGATCCTCAGTGACGTTCCGAGTAGCGGGGCTCAGACCATCCTCATCATCGGCTCCGACAAGCGGAACGAGGCGATCAGCGGCCAGTACGGGCTCTCCGACACGACGATGCTCCTGCGCCTCGATCCGGATCGGAACGCGATCGCACTGCTCTCGCTGCCGCGAGACCTCAAGGTCGATATCCCCGATGTCGGCACGGACAAGCTGAATGCGGCCTACTCGCTGGGCGGGCCGAAACTGACCCTGAGAACGGTCAAGCAGATCACCGGGCTACAGGTCAATCACCTGGTGAACGTCGACTTCACCGGCTTCGCCAGGGCGGTGAACGCGATCGGCTGTGTCTACGTCGACGTGGATCGCCGCTACTACATCGCCCCCAACACCGGGACCGCGGAGATCAACCTCCAGCCCGGCTACCAGGCCCTGTGCGGATTCGACGCACTCTCGTTCGTCCGCTACCGGCACACGGACAACGACATTGTCCGTTCTGCGCGCCAGCAGGCGTTCCTCCGCGAGGCTCGCGCCAAGGTGCCGCCATCGAGGCTGATCGATGAGCGCGACAAGTTCCTCAACATCTTCACCAACTACACCTCATCCGACCTCGACAACTTCGATCAGCTGCTCGAGCTCTTGAAGTTGTTCATCAATTTGCGAGGGGCGGAGATCAAGCAGGTCCATCTCAACTCCACCCTCGGCCCGTCCTATGTCACGGCGACTCAGAGTCAGATCAAGCAGGCGGTCAATCAGTTCCTGGGGGTCACGGGGACCCCGGGGCCCGCGGGCTCGACCGCAAAGCCGGAGCAGAAGGTGGAGGCTCAGAGGCCACCGGACTACAGCCCGCCCACGCCGGCCGCACCAAAGAAGAAGAAGCAGACTCAGGAGACCGATCTGACCCGAACCACCTACGGGAAGGCACTCGCCCGCGGCATCCGTGCGAGGAAGACCAAGGTGCCGATCTATTACCCGACGATCCTGGAGCAGGGCAGCGACTATGCGCAGAAGCCGCGCGTATACAAGATCAACGGCAAGGGAGACGAGTCCCCGCCCCACGCCCAGCGTGGCGGCTACAAGTGGGTCTTTTCGCTGCCGACCATCGGCGACTACTACGGCTTCGAGGGCACGCTCTGGAAGGACCCGCCGATCCTCGACGGCTCGAACGTGGAGAGGACGATCGGTGACCGTACGTACAAGCTCTACTACGACGGTGACCGGCTGCGGATGGTGGCCTGGCAGACCGACCGCGGCTCCTTCTGGATCTCCAACTCCTTCATCGAGACGGTCCCGAACCAGGACATGATCAAGATCGCTGTGGGCATGCGGCAGCTCCGGGGGACCTGATCCCCGCGATTATTCCAAGGGAGCGAGGGTGAGCGAGAAAGAACCGATCGGCGTTGTCGGGGCCGGCTGGGTCGGGTTGGTCACCGCCGCCTGTTTCGCCGAGATCGGCCACCGGGTCGTGGTCCGCGAGATCGTGCCCGAGAAGGTGGAGTCGCTTCGCCGGGGGGAGCTGCCGATCCACGAGCCCCAACTCCCCGAGCTGATCCAGCGGAACAGCGAGCGCCTGATCTTCACCACCGAGATGACCGAGTTGCTCGACGGCCCGCGCCTGATCTTCATCTGTGTCCAAACCCCGCCGACCTACTCCGGCGACGCCGACCTCTCGGCTGTGCAGCGGGCGGTCGAGGAGATCGGTGAGCCGGACGGGCGGGCGCTGGTGATGAAGAGCACCGTGCCGGTGGGAACGGGGCGTGCGATCCTGCGAGAGGCCCCCGGCCTCGCCTATGTCTCCTGCCCCGAGTTCCTCAAGGAGGGCACGGCGGTCAAGGATTTCCTGGAGCCCGACCGGGTCGTGATCGGAGTCGACGCCGACGACGACTGGGCGGCCGACGCAGTCGCGGGCCTCTATCAACCGCTCGGGGCGCCGATCGTGCGAACCGACCTCTCCAGCGCCGAGATGATCAAGCTCGCGTCCAACGCGTACCTCGCGACCAAGATCAGCTTCATCAACGAGATCGCGAACGTCTGCGACGAGGTCGGGGCGGACGTGACCGAGGTCGCGCGGGGGATGGGACTCGATCCCCGCATCGGGACGAGATTCCTCAACGCCGGTCTCGGGTTCGGCGGCTCATGCTTCCCCAAGGACACGCAGGCCCTGAAGATCCTGGCCGGGAACTCCGGCTACCACTTCCAGCTCCTCAGCTCGGTCATTGAGGTGAACGAGCTCCAGAAGCGCCGGGTGATGGCGAAGATCTCGAAGCACCTCGATTCGCTGCTCGGCAAGCGCGTCGCCCTGCTCGGGCTGGCCTTCAAGCCGGATACCGATGACATGCGCGAGGCCTCGAGCCTGGTCCTCGCCTCGCGACTCGACGGCGAGGGAGCGTCCGTCGTCGCCTACGACCCGGTCGCCCGCGGGCCCGCCAGCGCGCTGCTGCCTCGAGTCGAGATGGCCGGGTCCGCGATGGAGGCCCTCGAGGGAGCGGACGCGGCCGTGCTCGTCACCGAATGGCCGGAGTTCGCCAAGCTCGACTGGGCCGAGGTCGCAAAGAGGATGTCCCAGCCCCTGATCGTCGATGGGCGGAACTTCCTCGACCCGGGAGCGGTTCGGGACGCCGGCATCACCTACGAGGCGATCGGGCGCCCGAGCGTAGGCGACCGAACAAAGGTTGTTCGCGTAGCGCCCGGAAGCGAAGCCGAGGACGCGGAGGGATGACTCGCGTAGCCCCCGGACGCGAAGCGGAGGAGGCGGAGCGTTCGTGCAGGCGCTGATCCTGGCCGGGGGCGAGGGGACCCGGCTGCGCCCGCTCACCCACACGGTCCCGAAGCCGGTCCTTCCCCTCGTCGGCCGCCCGCACGTGGCCTACGTGATCGACTGGCTGGTCCGGCACGGCGTGGACGACGCCGTCGTCTCCTGCGGACATCTCGCGGAGGGGATGCGAAGTGCAATCGCTGAACTCGAGCCGGGCGTCGAGATCCGCTACGCCGAAGAGCCCGACCCTCGCGGCACGGCCGGCGCGATCCGCTTCGCCGAGGACATGATCGGGGACCGGTTCCTGGTCCTCAACGGCGATGTCCTCTGCGACCTGGACCTGTCGGCGCTCATCGAACAGCACGAGCGCACGGGAGCCCGCGCCACCATCGCTCTTTATCCCGTCGAGGACCCGTCCGGCTACGGGCTCGTCCACCGTCATGAGGACGGCGAGATCACCGAGTTCCTCGAGAAGCCGAGCCGCGACCAGATCGACACCGACGAGATCAACGCTGGGGCGTACCTGCTCGAGCGCTCGGTGCTCGACCGCATCCCGCCGGACCGGGCGGTCTCGATCGAGCGCGAGGTCTTTCCCGAGCTGATCGGCGACGGTCTCTACGGGATCAGGCTCGAGGGCTACTGGATCGACATCGGGACCCCGGAGCGCTACCTGGAGGCGAACTGGGACATCCTCAACCGCCGGGTCGAGACGGTCACCGGCGCGGGCCTGGACGAGAACCTATTGATGGTGGGGGAAGGGGTGGAGATCGGGGTTCCCGGCGCCGTGGAGGGTCCGGCCGCAATCGGGGACCGGTCCGAGGTCTCTCCGGGGGCACGGCCGGCTCCACCCTTCGTGCTCGGCCGGAATTGCCGGATCCGCCCGGGCGCGGTCGTGGAGCGATCCGTGCTTCTTGACCATTGCGTCGTTGAGGACGATGCGGTGGTGGTGAACAGCATCCTCGGCTCCGGCGTGAATGTCGGGGTCGGAGCGGAGCTCGAGGGCGCTGTGCTCGGGGAAGCTGAGCAGGTCATGGGAACGCGAGCGGACCCAGGAGTGGAGGCCGAGGAGGAGCTGGGGCAGTCATGACGGTCATCGGCGGGTCGATGCTTGATTCCGTGAGGGCGCTTCCCGAGCACCTGCGGGACGCGCTCTGGCGGATCGAGACCGCCCGCGCCCCGACGATGGAGGCACCGGCGGCATTCGTCTGCGGCATGGGCGGCTCGGCGATCGGGGGAGACCTCGCGGTGGCCGCCCTCTCGGACCGTCTGACCAAGCCGATGCTCGTTGCGCGCGGTTACGAGCTGCCGTCGTGGGCGCCACCCGGGTCCGCCGTCCTCTGCTCGAGCTATTCCGGCCAAACGGAGGAGACACTCGCCTGCTACGCGGCGGCCGAAGCCGTGGGGGCGCAGCGCCTGGTGGCGACGACCGGCGGTGAGCTCGCCGAGCTCGCCCGCCGCGATGGCGTGCCCGTGATCGGGCTGCCCGCAGGCCTGCAGCCGCGCGCCGCCGTCGGCTACATGTTCTGCGTCGCGGCCGAGCTGGCCGCCCTCGCCCTCGCCGGGCCTCGCATCAACACCGAGATCGACGCGGCCGCGTCCCACCTCGGCGCGGCCTTCGAGAGCGCTGCGGCCGGCGCGAGCGAGATCGCGTCGCAGATCGGCGACGCCGTCCCGGTGATCTTCGGCGGCAGCCTCACCGCGCCCGTCGCCTACCGCTGGAAGACCCAGCTCAACGAGAACGCGAAGTCGCCGGCATATTCGGCGTACGTGCCCGAGGCCGACCACAACGAGCTCGAGGGCTGGTCGGGGGCACAGGGCCGATTCGTGGCGATCCTCCTCGAAGACCGCGACCAGCATCCGAGGGAGCGACGGCGCTTCGAGCTGACGGCGAAGGCGATCGAGCCGCAGGCCGCCGCCGTGATCATGCTCGAGACCGAGGGCGAGACGCGAACCGAGCGCATTCTCCACGCCGTCATGCTGGGCGACCTCGTCTCGATCGAGCTGGCCGATGCGCACGGAGTGGATCCGCTCCCGGTCGAGGGCATCGAGTCCTTCAAGCGCGAGCTCGGCCGGCCCGACGGCTCCTAGCTGAGCCGCCGGCCCTGACGCCCGAGCTCGCGGCGGACGGCATTCGGCTTTAGCCCGGTTTAGGGCCAGGCACGGGTCCCGTTAAGGGGCCGGACATAGGTTGCCTCTGGATCGGAAGGAAGCAGCCGAAGCGAGGCAAAGTGCGATGAACCGCCGGTCTTCATCAAACGGGTCGCGCCACCACGCACCTTCGCATCTGCGACGAGCTCCGGCGGCCGCGGCGACAGCTGCGACCGGGCTGCTCACCATCGGCGCACAGCTCTCCGAGGTCGTCCTTTCCGGCCGCCACCTCCGCTCGAACCTTCCGCTCCTACCGCTCCACGCCTTCGGCATCGCTGGAGGTATCGGACTGCTTGTCCTCGCCCTGGGTCTCTGGCACGGAAAGCGCAGTGCCGCGCAAGTGGCGATTGTCGCGCTCGCCTTGATCGGCTCGGCCAACCTGATCTTCGGCCTCTCGGCTCCTGGAGCTGCGATCGAGCTCGCCACAGCGGGTTTCATCCTGTTCAACCTCAGCGCCTTCCGGCGCGGCTCCGAGCCGGGTCCTTCGAGGTCGGTCACCGGAGGCGCCCCCCTGGCCGCCGGCGCGATCGTCTATGGGCTCTACGCGGTACTGGCGATGGGCGCCACCCAGGGGACCGAGGTCGACCGTGTGATCACCTCTGCGAGCGGCGTCCTCCCGGACGGGACCGTGGTCGCCGGGACGACATCGCACCCGGGCCTTCTGGTCAACGCCTCGATCGCAGCCGTCGTGGTGCTCGGCTGGACGGTTCTGCGTGCCCTCCTCCGTCCCGCACTTCCCGAGGACGGCCACTCTAGCGACGAGCATGAGCGCGCAGCGGTCCTGGTCCGCAAGTACGGGCAGGACTCCCTCGATCCATTCACCCTTCGCGAGGACAAGGCCCTGTTCTTCGACGGCCAGGCGTTTCTCGCGTATCGCGTGCTGCACGAGACCGCGGTGGTCTCCGGGGACCCGGTCGGCCCGCCCGGGAGCGCGCCGGAGATCCTGGCCGGCTTCGTCCGCTTCGCGGAGCGGCACGACTGGAACGTCGTCATCACGGCCGCGAGCGAGCGACACCTCGCGGCCTGCGGGATGCTCGGTCTCCGGACTGTCGAGATCGGCGAGGAGGCCGTCGTCGACCCGCGCGAGTTCACGCTTGAGGGTCGACGCATCAGGAAGGTGCGTCAGTCGGTCGCGAGGGTGGAGCGGCACGGCTGGCGCGTCGACATCGTCAGGGATGAGGAGGTCTCGGCCGATCTGGACCGGGAGCTCGCAGAGGTGGAGGCCGATTGGCGCTCACGGCAGCCGCGACTAATTGGCTTCGCGATGACCCTCGGCCGTCTGACGGGGCCGGCCGACCGCGGTGGGGGGATCTACGCCCTCGGCCGCGACCCCGACGGGCGGCTGCGCTCGTTCCTCCGATTCGCTCCCTACCGCTCAGGGCTCTCGCTCGATCTGATGCGTCGTGCCACGGAGGAGCCCAATGGCCTGACAGAGGCCCTCGTGGTGGCGGCGATCTCGCACGCCAGGGAGCGCGGGCTGAGGGCGGTGAGCCTGAACTTCGCCGGCTTCGCGCACGTGATGGCGGCGGATGCCGCACTGAGCCGGAGCCAGCGTGTACTCCGCGTGCTGCTGCGCCTCTTCCACGGGCGCTTCCAGCTCGAGCGGCTGGTCCGCTTCAACGCCAAGTTCCTTCCCCGCTGGCAGCCGCGGTACCTGGTCTACGACGGCCTCGGACACCTGCCCGTCTCGGCACTGAGGGTGCTTCAGGCCGAGGCATACCTGCCGGCGCCCGCGCCAGAACGCCGAGGCATTCTCAGGAACCATGGCTGGTTCAGGGTCGGCGCGTCGGCCGCGGCGTTATGCGCCGGTCTCACCGCCTCGACTCTGCTGCTCGCGGGTAGCAGCAACGCCCATGCCCGACCGCTGCGGGTCAGCGCCCATCCGGCCAAGGGCGGCTGGTCCTTCGTCTATGGGCGGCACGGGGTGAGGACCCATGAGAGCTCCCTGTATCTGCCGAAGGACCGGCGGGTGATCCTGCGGGTCGTCGGGCGACAGGACCCTTCCTCCGGCTCGTCGGACATCGCGGATGCCGACCCGGGAGGGCGAATCGTCCACCTGGACCCGCTCCACCGCGGTGATCTGACCGTGCCGTGCGGGAAGGGCCGGATCAGTGCCGACGTGGTCGGTCCGAAGACCTTCCGAGCCGCGATCCAGTCGCTCGCGAAGGGCAATCCGCTGTCGGTGTCTCACACGACATGAGGCTGCGGCTGACGATCGTGCTGGCGGCGCTCTTTCTAGGCGTCGGGTCCTACGGAGCGTGGGCGTACGTACACAACTACGAGCTCTATCGCGGCTTTCCGGCACCTTCCGATCCCGCCGGGATCGCGTCCGGGACGCTGGTCGAGCGGTACTTCCCCTCGACCGCCCTCGGCCGGGAGGACTCGTATCTGCTGTACGAGCCGCCCGGCTATCGGCGCCTCGCGGCGAGCGGTACGCGATTTCCTGTGCTGTACCTGCTCCATGGCAGCAACAGCAATGGCGAGACGTACATCGACGTGGGACGGGCCGGCGTCGCGCTCGATGAGCTGATCGCTGCGGGCCGCACCAGGCCCTTCCTGATCGTCATTCCGCTCTCGACCGACGGCAGCCTGACGGACGACACCGAATGGGCGAACGACGCCGACGGCCGCTTCGAGAGCGAGGTGCTCGACGTGGTTCACCAGGTCGATGCCCACTGGCCGACGGTTCCGGCCCGGTCCGGCCGAGCGCTCGCGGGGCTCTCGATGGGCGGCTATGGGGCGCTCAACATCGGGCTGCACCATCTCAGTGCGTTCGGGACGCTCGAGAGTTGGTCCGGCTACTTCACCCAGACCCGGTCGGGACCCTTCGCCAGCGCCTCATCCGCGGTACTGCGCGCGAACAGCCCGGCGGCATACGCGCCGACGGTCGCCAGGCGACTGAAGCGGTTGCCGCTCCACGTCCTTCTCTACACGGGCAAAGACGACCCGCTTGCCCACGGCCAGGCGGCGTTCGCCTCGGAGCTGCACGGCCTCGGCGTCTCGGTTCGAACGGCGGCTCCGCCGGGGGTTCACGACTGGAGACTCTGGCGGCAGCAGATGCCGCACGCGCTGCTCTTTGCCGGCAACGCCTTCGGAGGGTCGCGATGAGGGGCCCGCGGCGACTGCGAGCCGGGGGCGCATTCGGCCTTTGCCTTTTGGCTCTCGGCGGCTGCTCACTGGCCACGGGCAACTCACCGGGAACGGGCGGGGGGGATTCGACCGCGGTGCATAGGGTCTCCACACTGCCGGGTAGCGACGTCACCCAGCCCGGCGACGGTGCGGGCGATCTGCGGCTGGTCGACTTCTACTCGAGGGCGCTCGGCAGGACCGATTCCTACCTGGTCTATCTGCCTCCGGGCTATCAGTCGATGGCCGGTTCCGGGATCAGGTTCCCGGTCCTCTACATGCTCCATGGCGACGGCAATCACGGAAATCGCAGCGCCCTGCATCTCTTCGAGAGCGGCAGGGTGGGCCCGACGGCGAGCCAGCTCTATTCATCTGGACAGCTCACGCCGATGCTGATCGTCGTCCCGAACCTCGCCGGCCAGAATTCGGACGGCGACACGGAGTGGGCGAACACCCATCGGGGCCGCTACGAGTCGGCGCTCCTGCAGATGGTGCAGGCCGTGGACACAACCTGGCCGACTATCGCCAACCGAACGGGCCAGGGCATCTCCGGGCTGTCGATGGGCGGCTACGGGGCCGTCAACGTCGGGCTTCGACACGTCGACCTGTTCTCAACTATCGAGAGCTGGTCCGGCTACTTCAATCAGACGCGTACCGGCCCCTACGTCGGAGCCTCTCGCCACCTGCTGCGTGCCACGAGCCCCGCCGTCTATATCCGGCGGCTCAGCGGGCAATTGGCTCGCAAACCGATCCACGTGCTGCTGTACGTCAGTCCGACGGAGGGGTTCGCGGACGAGCAGGGGCCCTTCGCCAGAACCCTGCGCTCCATGCACGTCCCGGTCAAAGCCAAGACGTTCAGCGGCGACCACGACTTCGACTTCTGGTCCTCCCACATGGCCCTCGCCCTCGAGTTCGCCGACAACCACCTTGCCGACGCGGGAAGCGGCTGATGCCTGTGCTGCTCATCGGTCTCGGACTCGCTCTCTCGGCCTCCGTCGCGCAGGGCGCGGGCTTTCTCTGTCAGCACGTCACCGCCGCCGAGCGTCCCCCCGTGAGCATCCGGCGGCCCCTGACGACCCTCGGCTCGATGCTCGGCTCGGGCTGGTGGCGCGTGGGCCTTCTCTTCGCCACCACCGGGTTCCTGCTTCACCTGGGCGCGCTGGCACTCGCGCCCATCTCCCTCGTCCAGGCGTTTGTCGCGGGCGGCCTCGCCCTGGTTGCGCCGCTCGCGGCACGAGCGTTCCACCACCGCCTGAGCAGCGCCGAGCGTCGCGCGGTGCCGCTGATGGCGATCAGCCTGGCGGCTCTCGCCCTCGGGATCAGCGCGCCTCATCACCTTCAGTTCGATCCCACCAGCCTCGGGGCCTATCTCGGCGTCCTGCTGGTCGCGGCCACCCTGCTGTCGGGCGCGCTTCGGCGCCCCCTGCGCCAACCCGCCCTCGCGGCCGGGCTCTTCTACGCCGCTCTTGACAGCTCGACCAAGGGCCTTGCCGACCGGGCCCGAGAGGCGGGGGCAGGCGCAGTCCTCACCTCGCCCTTCCTGATCGTCGCCATCTGCGCTGCGATTGCGGCGTTCTTCTGCTTTCAGCGGGCGCTCCAGCTCAACCGGCCGCTGACGGCGATCGCGGTGATGGAGGCGGGTGCGACCGGTGGGGGAGTCCTCGCCGGGTTCATCGCCTTCGGTGACCCACTCGGCGCGACGCCCGCGATCGACGTCCTCCACCTGTTCGCCTTCATCGGCGTGGGGGTGGCCACCTGGATCCTGGCGCCCGCGCAGATGCGATTGGCGGAGCCCCTGGCGGAGGCGACCGCCTGACCTGATGGAGGCAACGACCGCACAGAGTTCGATCGGCCGTCCCGCCGTCCCGGCGCGGTTCGCGCTCAGGGTTCTGCGGTGGATCGCGGCGTGCCTGATGGCGTTCGCCGCGGTTGCCGCCGGCATCGGCGTCCTCTACCTGCTCCGCTCGGAGGGCTCGCCGGCGATCGGGCCGCGAATCCCCGGAGCGCTTCCACTCCAGCAGCTGGCCGGAGGGGAGGCCCAGCCACTGCTTCGAATGGTCATTGCCTGGGTTCCCGCGGGGCTCGTCGCGGGGCTCGCCTTCGTCTGCCTCACAGGCCTTGCGTCTCGTGTTCGGGCCGTCTGTCTGGCAGCACTTGCAGCGATCGTGCTGCTCCTGGCCGGCGCGGCGGCCGACGCGATCGCCATCACCGATCCGCTCGGACCTCACCTGCTTCCTCAGCTCACGCGACTGGGGACGTGGACCGCCGTGGCGCTGTTCGCCTCCGGCTCCCTGATCGCGGACCGCGTCCGCCCGGAGGCCGGTCAGTCGTAGTCACTGGGCCGCCCCCTGGCCCGCTTGCGCGCCGAGGTGCGCCGCTTGTCCTCCAGGCGTCGCTCGCGTGCGGCTCGCGACGGCTTGGTGGGACGGCGCTGCCTCGGCCGCCTCAATCCCGCCGTGAGCTTCTCTCTCAGCCGCTCGAGGGCGAGCTCGCGGTTGCGCGCCTGGCTGCGAGCGTCCTGTGCCACCGCCGTCACCCGCGGGCCGAGCTTGCGCAACAGCAGATCCCGCTGCTCCTCGCTCAGCGCCTCGGAGTCCTCGACCTCGAAGACGGCCTCGATCCGGGAGGCGGTGACGTTCGCGTGCTGGCCGCCCGGGCCGGACGAGCGGCTCGCGCGAAGCTCGATCTCCTCGAGGGGAATGACCGTATCCCCGGCTACGCGGATGCCCTCTTCCATGCTCTGGACGGTATCCCCGTTAGCCTTGAGCATCCTCGAACCTCGACCCAGGAGACCGACCACCGCATGAGCACCGCAACCACCGACGCGACGTCCACAGGCCTTGACTTCGAGGTCGCCGATCTCTCGCTGGCCGAGTTCGGCCGCAAGGAGATCCGCCTCGCCGAGCACGAGATGCCGGGCCTGATGGCGACCCGCGCGGAGTTCTCCGAGTCGCAGCCGCTGAAGGGCGCTCGCATCACGGGCTCGCTGCACATGACGGTCCAGACGGCCGTCCTGATCGAGACCCTTCTCGCGCTCGGGGCGGAGGTCCGCTGGGCGAGCTGCAACATCTTCTCGACCCAGGACCACGCGGCCGCCGCGGTCGCGGTGGGCCCCGACGGCACTCCCGATGACCCGAAGGGCGTTCCGGTCTTCGCCTGGAAGGGAGAGACTCTCGAGGAGTACTGGTGGTGCGCCCTGCAGGCTCTGACCTGGCCGGAGCCGGGGCCCGACGGCGAGACCGGAGCCAACATGCTGCTCGACGACGGCGGCGACGCGACGCTGCTCGTCCACAGGGGAGTCGAGTACGAGGCCGCGGGCGCGGTACCGAGCGACGAGACGGCGGGCTCGGAGGAGGAGCGCGTGATCCTCGAGCTTCTCCGCAAGAGCCTGGCCGAGGACCCACAGCGGTTCACGAGGATGGCCGAGGGGATCAAGGGGGTCACCGAGGAGACGACAACCGGCGTGATCCGCCTCTATGAGCGGCAGGCGAACGACACGCTGCTGTTCCCGGCGATCAACGTCAACGACTCGGTCACCAAGTCCAAGTTCGACAACATCTACGGCTGCCGCCACTCCCTGATCGACGGCATCAACCGCGCCACCGACGTGATGATCGGCGGCAAGACCGCCGTGATCTGCGGGTTCGGCGACGTCGGTAAGGGCTGCGCGGAATCTCTGCGCGGGCAGGGAGCCCGCGTGATCGTCACCGAGATCGACCCTATCTGCGCGCTCCAGGCCGCCATGCAGGGCTACGAGGTCCGCAAGCTCGAGAGCGTCATCCCCGAGGCGGACATCTTCATCTCGGCCACGGGCAACAAGGACGTGATCACCGTCGACCACATGGCCCAGATGAAGCATCAGGCGATCGTCGGGAACATCGGGCACTTCGACGACGAGATCCAGATGGCGGCGCTCGAGACGTTCGACGGGATCGAGCGGATCAACATCAAGCCGCAGGTGGACGAGTGGCGCTTCCCCGACGGCCACTCGATCATCGTCCTCTCCGAGGGCCGGCTGCTCAACCTGGGCAACGCGACAGGGCATCCGAGCTTCGTGATGTCGAACTCGTTCACCAACCAGGTGATCGCCCAGATCGAGCTGTTCAGCAAGGCTGACGCCTACGGCAAGGAGGTCCACGTGCTGCCCAAGCACCTGGACGAGAAGGTCGCCCGCCTCCACCTCGACGCGCTCGGGGTCGAGCTCACGGAGCTGAACCCGGAGCAGGCTGCCTACATCGGCGTGCCGATCGAGGGCCCCTACAAGAGCGATCACTACCGCTACTAGTCCACCCCTTCATCGGGCATCATTCGGGCGAATGGGAGCCAGGGTCCGCTTCGTGTTGCTCGTGGGGTGTCTCGCGCTGCTCGCGCTCGCGCCGGCGCGCGCCTCGGCGCTCACCCAGCAGCCGGTCGGACCGAGCTTCGCCGAGCCGACCTTCGCCACCTCGCCGCCGGGCGACCCCCGACTCTTCGTCGTCGAGCGCCCCGGCTTCATCCAGGTGCTGCACGACGGCACCGTCAGCCAGTTCCTGGACATCCATGACCGGACGACGATCGACGGCGAGCGGGGCCTGCTCTCGATGGCGTTCGATCCGCACTACGCCTCGAACGGGCTCTTCTACGTCTACTACACCGGCGACGGCACCAACTCCGGCGGCGACGAGGGCAGCGTCCACGTCGACCAGTTCCACGTCAGCTCGAACCCCAACGTCGCCGATCCCGCGAGCCGCAGGACGGTCTGGACCTTCCCCCACAGCGCCAGCAACCACAACGGGGGACAGCTCCAATTCGGCCCCGACGGGTACCTCTACATCACCACCGGCGACAACGCGAACAGCGACAATGCCCAGTCGCTCGCGCCGCCTTACGGCAAGGTCTTCCGCATCGATCCGCATGGAGCGGGGGAGGGCGCGCACGGGATCCCCCCGACGAACCCGTTCGCGGGGATGCCGGGCGCGACCCAGGAGACTTGGGCGCTGGGGCTGCGGAACCCCTTCCGGTTCTCGTTCGATCACCTGACCGGCGACCTGATCGTCGGCGACGTCGGCGAGGTCTCACTCGAGGAGATCGACTTCTCACCGGCGAGCGGCGGCGGCGGCCGCGGCGCGAACTACGGGTGGCCGTGCCGAGAGGGATTCAGCGCCGGGCCGGGAGGCTGCGGCGGTTCCTTCGTCAATCCGGTCTTCAACTACCCGCACAGCGACGCCACGCCCTCGAGCCCAGGCAACGACGCCTTCGGCTGCGCGATCATCGGCGGCTACGTCTATCGCGGCAGCCAGGCGCCGGAGATCCTGGGCCGCTATCTCTACGCCGACCTCTGCACGGCCCAGCTCCGTTCCATCCACCTCGGCCTTCCGACCGCGAGCGGCGATCGCTCCGAGGGCGCGGTGGGCGCCCTCTCGAGCGCCCGTTCCTTCGGCGAGGACTCCGCCTGCAACGTCTACGTGATGAACACCAGCACGGTGTTCCGCATCGTCGGCTCCGCCGCCTCGGCAACCCCCGCCTGCGCGAAGGCCCCGCCGAAGCGGTGCGCGTGCCCGCCGGGCAAGAAGGGCCAGAAGGCGAAGAAGAAGTGCAAGAAGCGGAAGAAGAAGCACGCCGCCGAGGCGAAGAAGAAGCACAAGCACAAGAAGTGCAAGAAGAAGAAAAAGGGCAAGAAGAAGCGGCACGGCTGATTTGAGAGTCTGCCCCGTATGAGGGCGATGATCCTGGCGGCGGGACTGGGGACGCGGCTGCGGCCGCTCACCTACGTGATGCCGAAGCCCGTGGCGCCGGTGCTCAACAGGCCGATCGTCAGCTGGATAGCCGAGCTGCTCGCGGGGCACGGCTTCCCTGAGGTCGTCGCCAACGTCTCCTACCTGCCGGAGCAGATCCGGGGCGTCCTCGGCGACGGCTCGGAGTTCGGGCTCGAGATCTCCTACAGCGAGGAGCCCGAGCCACTGGGTACGGCGGGTGGGGTCGGCAAGGTTCGGGACTTTCTCTCAGGCACCGATTCCTTCCTGATCATCTCGGGAGACGCCCTCACCCATATCGACCTGGGGGAGATGCGCGCGGCGCACGAGGCCAATGTCGAGCGTGGTGCCATCGCCACCCTCGCGACCAAGCGCGTGGCCGACACCACGCAGTTCGGCGTCGCGATCACCGATGAGGACGGCCGCATCCAGGGGTTCCAGGAGAAGCCCGAGCCGGCGGAGGCGCTCTCCGACCTCGCCAACTGCGGCATCTACATGTTTCGCAAGGAGATCTTCGACCACTTCCCACCGCCCGACCACAGGAGCCCGGCGGGCGACCCCGACCAGCCGCCCGGATTCGTGGACTGGGCGCTGGATGTGTTCCCCTCGCTGCTCGATGGGGACATCCCCTTCTACTCGCACGAGATCCACGACTACTGGAACGACATCGGCTCGGTCGGGGAGTTCGTCCAGGGCAACCTCGACGCCCTGGCGGGGGTGGTCGGGATCGAGCCGCGCGAGCCGCTGGTCGCGGACGGGGTCTACTCGGGTGACGGTTCGGAGATCGACGCGGCGAAGGTGAAGGCGCCGATCCTGCTCGGTGCGGACTGCCTGGTGGGGGCCGGGACGGACCTGCACGGTCCCCTCGTTGTCGGACCTGGCTCCCGTCTGGGCGCCGATGCGATGCTCCGCGACTGCGTCGTGCTGCCCGGCGCCGAGGTCCCCGCCGGCGCCCTCGTCGTGGGCGGGCTCTACGGGATCAACCCGGACCGACCCCTGGGTTGATGCGAGGGTGCTCCGCAGGAGAAGCCGAGGAGCAACCCGTCATGTGAGCTCGCGGATC
>DASTAI010000411.1:0-13119 GCA_035712865.1 Solirubrobacterales bacterium | reverse complement strand
AGAACCGGGAGAAGGCCATGCGGGTGCTGCGGGCTCGCCTGCTCGAGCGCGAGATGGCGGAGCAGCAGGCGAAGATCGCTTCCGAGCGGCGGGCGCAGGTCGGAACCGGGGAGCGCTCGGAGAAGATCCGCACCTACAACTTCCCGCAGGACCGGGTCACCGACCACCGCGTCAAGCTGACGGTGAGCGGAGTGGACCGCGTGCTGAACGGCGACCTCGACGAGATCACGGAGGCCCTCTCCTCAGAGGAGAAGCGCCGGCGGTTGGATATTCGCGAAGCCCCCGGACGCGAAGCAGAGGCGGAGCGGTGATGTCGGCGGAAACGGCCTGAGCCGTGCCCGGCAACACCGTCCACGACGCGCTTGATGCCGCCGTGGATGCGCTGAAGGCGGCCGGCTGCGAGAGCGCCCGCCTCGACGCCGAGGTGCTGCTCGCCCAGGCGACGGGCTGGGATCGTGCGCATCTGGCGGCGGAGCCGGAGGCCCGGCTGCCGGTCGGAGCCTCGCGCAACTTCGGGGAGATGGTCAGGCGCCGGGTTCGGCGCGAGCCGGTCGCCTACATCCTCGGGCGCAAGGGCTTCCGGCGCCTGGAGCTGCTCGTCGACAGGCGGGTTCTGATCCCCAGGCCGGAGACCGAGTTGCTCGTTGACCTGGCCCTCGAGCTCGAACCGGCGCGGGTCATCGACGTGGGCACCGGGAGCGGCGCGATCGCGCTTGCCGTGACCGACGAGCTCGACGGCACGCTGGTCACCGCCATCGACACGTCGTTCGATGCGGTTCGGGTGGCGCAGGCGAATGCCGAGCGCCTCGGGCTGACCGACCGGGTGGACGTCGTGCTCCGCGGGCCGAGCGCGCTCGACGGCGCCGGTGCGGTCGGACCGCCGTTCGACCTCCTGGTCGCGAACCTTCCCTACGTCAGCGAGGAGGAATGGGACGAGCTGGCACCGGAGATCCGCGATTACGAGCCGCGCGAGGCGTTGGTGCCCGGCCCGACGGGTCTCGAGGCGATCGAGGCGCTGGCGGAGGAGCTCTTCGGCCTGGCTCCTCGCCCCTCCGTCGTGGCGCTGGAGATCGGAGCCGGTCAGGCCGACGAGGTCACCAGGCTGATCCGCGCGGCGGGCTACGAGGAGACCGAGGTTCGACGAGACCTCTCCGGCCACGACCGGGTGGTGATCGGGCGATGACCGAGATCGTGTCGATCGAGGGCGACGGGCAGCAAGCCGCTCGGGCCGCACTGGAGCGCTGTGTGGGGGAGGGCGGCGTCGCGATCTTTCCCGCCGACACGCTCTACGGGCTGGCCTGCGATCCGCTCAATCCCCGGGCGGTGGACCGGATCCACTCGATCAAGGGCCGCGACGACGGCAAGCCCTCCGCCGTCATGTACTTCTCGCCCCTGGCGATGCGGGAGTTGATCTCCGGACTGGGACCGCGCTCGCGCCACGCGGTCTCGGCACTGCTGCCCGGCCCGGTGACGCTCGTCATCGACAATCCCGACCGCCGGTACCCGCTTGCCTCCCGCGACGATCCGGAGAAGCTCGGCGTCCGGCTGATCGAGGGGCCGCTGGGCGGCGCCATGACGCCGATCTTCCAGACCAGCGCCAATCGCAGCGACGGGCCGGCGCCGCGCGAGTTCGGGGAGATCGAGGAGGGGGTTCTGGCTGCGGCCGATCTCGCCATAGACGGCGGCGAGCTGATCGGTGCTCCCTCGACGGTCGTCGACGTGAGCCAGATCGACTCGACCGGGCGCTGGGAGGTGCTGCGCGAGGGCGCCCTGCCGGCGGGCGTGATCGACGAGGTGCTCGGGGACCCGGCTCTCGGCTAGGCCGTCTCCTGTGCGGCGCGCTCCGCCTCGGAGTGGCTGGTGTACGCCCAGCCGCGTTGAAACACGTCGCCGCGTGGCTCCACGATCCAGCCGACCTCGCTGCTCACCGGCGCGCCACTGCCCCTTCCGGTTGCGGTCATCTGACCGAGGACGAGCAGACGGTCGCCGACCTGCCGGGACTCGCCGAGCTCGACCTGGATCTCCGAGAACATCTCGTCGACGTCCTCGAACCAGGCGCGGATGCCGTTGTGGCCGTGATAACCGGGATCGCCCTCGACGCGCGCGGTGAGGAACGGATGCCACTCGCAGTCGGTGCTCCAGACGGCTGCGAACGCCTCCGGATCCCGGGCGTTGTAGGAATCCCGCAGTTGCGCGAGCTTTGCGTCGTAGTCGGGCATCACCGGTTCGAGGATGCCTGCTCGAGCGCAGCCATCGCCTGCTCGAGCGTGGGGTAGAGGTCCAGGCGAATCGCCATTCCGTCGCGGAGCGACCAGACCATCACCGCCTCCTGTCCGAAGTCGAGTCCGGTGCTCTTGCCGCGCGCGCGGAGCGTGAACTCGACCAGGACCCGGTCGTCGCCGACCTCGCGGAAGCTGTGGGCGTCCCAACGGATCTCCTCCATCACGTCGTCGAATGAGTCGAACCAGCGTCGGATCCCCTCGGGGCCGCGGTAGGTGTCCGGCTCGGAGGCGAGCTCGGGCGGGGTGGTCGCCTCGAAGTCCGGATGGATCAGGGGCAGGATGCCCTCGATTCCCCCTGCGTTGAACGCCTCCATGCCGCGTTCGACGAGCTCGACGTTGCTGCTGGTCACCGCCCCAGCGTAAGGCGGCTCAGGCGGCCGCCGCAAGCGCGCTGCGGATGAACAGCTCGCGGGCCCGCTTGCGCTCGGGCGTCGGCCCGCGCTCGATCCGCTCGAGCGTCATGCCCTGCATGCCGGCGATCAGCATCACCGTCAGCACCCGCGCCTTCGCGGGCGCCGGGCCGTCGGTCGCATCGGTGAGCTGGCGGATCAGCACGTCTCGCCACTGCTCGTTCACCTCGGCGATCGTCCGGCTGACCTCAGGATCGACAACCGAGACCGCCGCGAGATCGAAGTAGAGGCGCGCGACCCGCTCGTCCTCGTCCAGCACCCGCTCGACACCCGCGTCCACACCGCGCACGACCTCCTCGACCGTGCTCGCGCTGTCGATGGCGTCGAGAACCGCCTGGGTGATCATCTCCGCGACCGAGCGACCGGCCGCCCCGACGAGGCCCTGCTTGGAGCCGTAGTGGTAGGCGACCAGCGGCTTCGACTCTCCGGCCTTGGCTGCGACCTTGGCGATCGTCAGACCGGCGTAGCCGTCCGACTTCAGGACCTCGATCGCCGCGGCGAGGATCCGCTCTCGCGCGCCGGTTGAGGGCCGGCCCCGCCGAGGTGAAGCCGAGGCAGCAGCCGGCTTCGCCATTATCGCTTCGCCTCCTCCGCTTCGCGTCCGGGGGCTACGCGACTGAAAGCATCGCCGGATCGAGCCCCATCGCCGCCAGCTTCTTCGAGAGGGACTTCGCGGCGTACTCGAAGATCTCGCTCGAGTGGTAGAAGGGCGTCTGGAAGTTGTACGGGTCGTCGACCCACGGTGGGACGAAGACGAGCGGGGCGACGGCGAGGCACTCCTTCAGCGTGTCCTCGACGATCTTCGCATTCGCCCGGTCAGCCTTGATCGCGTCGGCGAGGAACTTGACGCCGAAGCCGACGTGCCTCGACTCATCCCGGTTGACCGCGGTGAAGCCGGCGGTGAAGCCTGGGAACCAGCCGCGCTCACGCATCGACTTGATCATGAAGCGAGCGGCTGTGAGCGCCAGCATCCCCTCGATGATGATCATGTAGACGGTGATCCCGCGGACGAGCTTGGGAAAGTCGCTCGGGTCCCTGCGCAGGTCCTCGGCGCACTCGTGGAGGATCCCGTCGAAGAGGGTCTCCCAGTCCTTGTTGACGACGTAGCGCTGCTTGTCGATCATCTCGCCGAGGCTGCCGGCCTCGATTCCGAAGACCTCGCGATAGAAGCCGTTCCAGAAGACGGTGTGCTTGGCCTCGTCGGAGATCTGCGTGGTGAGGAAGACCTTCGCCTCGTGAGTCGGCGCCGCGATCGCGAAGGGGAGAAGCTCGAGCGTGACCCGCTCCTCGCCGAGGAAGAACTCCGAGAAGCCGAACTCGAGGAAGCGGCGCTCCTCCTCGGTGAACATGTCCGGGTCCGCCCACTGCCTGGCGTCCTCGGTGAAGTCGAAGTCCTCCGTCGACCACTGCTGGCGCTGCCAGCGCATGAAGAGCTTCTCGTAGGAGGGGGCGGCCTCGACGATGCGGTCGAGCCCGGCCATCACCTTGTCGATATCGCCGTCCAGCAGGACCGAGAGCGCCTCGTCCTCGGTGTGGAGCTCCCCGTTGGTGGTTGCGGTCGCGTCGGTCATCTCTCCTCCTGGGTGGTGTGGCTCCGTCGCGGCCGATTATTTACCAACCGTTCAGTAAATGTCAACCCCGACAGGCGCATGGCGCCCCTGGGTCCATCGCCGCGAGGGCATAACCTTGGCCAGGTGAGCGACCTCCCCGACGACTTCCAGACCGCCCACCTCTCCGAGGTCGACCCGGACATCCAGCGGGTCCTCGACGGGGAGCTGGGCCGCCAGCAGGGGACGCTCGAGATGATCGCTTCCGAGAACTTCGTGCCGCAGGCCGTTCTCGACGCGGCCGGCTCGGTGCTGACGAACAAGTACGCCGAGGGCTACCCGGGCAAGCGCTACTACGGCGGCTGCGAGTGGGTCGACATCGCCGAGCAGCTCACCATCGACCGGGCGAAGGAGGTGTTCGGGGCCGAGCACGTAAACGCCCAGCCACACGCCGGCGCGCAGGCGAACAACGCCGCATACATGGCGCTGCTCGATCCGGGCGACACGATCATGGGCCTGGCCCTGGACCACGGCGGTCACCTCACCCACGGGATGAAGCTCAACCTCTCGGGCAAGCTCTACGACGTCGTCGCCTACCACGTCCGCCGCGAGGACAAGCTCGTCGACATGGACGAGGTGGCCTCGCTCGCGGAGGAGCACAAGCCGAAGCTGATCGTGGCCGGCTGGTCCGCGTACCCCAGGCATCTCGACTTCGCCGCCTTCCGGGAGATCGCGGACGCGGTGGGGGCCAAGCTGATGGTCGACATGGCCCACTTCGCTGGGCTGGTCGCGGCCGGCGAGCACCCGAGCCCGGTGCCGTACGCGGACGTCGTCACGACCACGATCCACAAGACGCTCTGCGGTCCGAGGAGCGGAATGATTCTCTGCAAGGAGGAGCTCGCGGCGGACATCAACCGCGCCGTCTTCCCCGGCACCCAGGGCGGCCCGCTGATGCACATCATCGCCGCGAAGGCCGTGGCCCTGAAGATCGCCCAGAGCGATCAGTTCAAGGAGCGCCAGCGGCAGACGATCGCGAACGCCCGCGCCTTCGGAGACGAGCTGATCGCCGGCGGCATCGAGGTGCTCACCGGCGGCACCGACGTGCACCTCGTGCTCGTCGACCTGACCAACACCGGCCTCGACGGCAAGACCGCGGAGGGCCGCCTGGAGGAGGTCGGGATCACGGTCAACCGGAACGCGATCCCCTTCGACGAGAGGCCGCCGATGAACCCCTCCGGCCTGCGCATCGGGACGCCGGCGCTGACGACCCGCGGCCTGGTGGAGGACGACCTGCGGGAGATCGCGCGGGTGATCATCACGGCGCTCTCCGACGACTTCGACGCGCAGAAGGACTCCCTCCTCGAGCGCTCCCGCGCCCTGATGGAGCGCTACCCCCTTTACCCGCAGCTCTCAGCCGCGATCGTCTAGCTCTGATTGAAGATCTGGGCCGACATGAGTGGCCCGGCGCATGTCCTCGTGCTCCGGCCGATCATCGAGCGCCTCCGCGCGCAGGGTCACGAGGTCCGGATCACGGCGCGGGAGTACACGCAGACGCTCGAGCTGCTCCAGCTCCACGGGATGGACTACACGCTGATCGGCAAGCACGGCGGCGCCTCCCGCCCGCGCAAGTTCCTGAGGCTGGTCCAGCGGACGGCCGGGATGCGCCGCTTCGCCAGGGACAAGGGGTTCGACCTGGCGATCGCGCACGGCTCCAACGACATCGCGATCGCCTCCCGCATGCTCGGCATCCCCGAGGCGAACATGCACGACTACGAGTTCGCCGTCATGCAGCACCAGGTCGGCTGCCGCCTCGCCAAGCGGGTGATCTTCCCGGACTCCGTGCCGCCGGAACGGCTCAAGCGCTTCGGGGTGACACCCGAGAAGCTCTTCCAGTACCCGGGGATCAAGGAGGAGTACTACCTCGCGGACTTCGAGGTGGATCCGGACGCGCTGACCAGGCTCGGGGTCGACACGGAGCGCGTGGTGGTCGTCGTTCGCCCGCCGCCGGACGTCTCCCTCTATCACCGGCGCTCGAACCCTCTCTTTCCGCAGGTGCTCGCGCGAGTAGGCTCTGATCCCGGTGTCCAAGCGGTGGTGCTGCCTCGCACCCAGGAGCAGCGGACCTACGTCAAGGAGCTCGCCCTGCCGTCCCTGATCGTCCCCGATCACGCTGTCGAAGCGCAGAGCCTGGTCGCCCTCGCGGACCTCGT
Source organism: Solirubrobacterales bacterium (assembly GCA_035712865.1). Classification (GTDB taxonomy): domain Bacteria; phylum Actinomycetota; class Thermoleophilia; order Solirubrobacterales; family 70-9; genus DASUPK01. The sequence continues at coordinate 6,670 of DASTAI010000411.1, read as the reverse complement.
CGTCTCGGCGGGGGGGACCATGAACCGCGAGGCGGTAGCCCTCGGAACCCCCGTCTACACGACCTATGGCGGACGGCTTGGGGGCGTCGACGAGGCGCTGATCCGGTCCGGCCGCCTCAGGCCCCTGACCGATCCGCGGGCGCTCGAGCTCCAGAAGAAGACCGGCCAGGGCGAGCGCGTGCGGCGCGACCCGCAGCTGCTCGTCGACCTGATGCTCGGGGCGGCCGAGCCCGATGCACACCGCGACTGAAGAACCCAGCACGCTGGCCGAGCAGTACTCGGTCATCGCCTCGGAGTCCTTCGCACCGCGTCGCGTCGACGTCGCTCTTCGCGGGCTCGACCTGATGATCGCGGGCGGGGCCCTGTTCGTGCTCTCGCCGCTGCTCGGCTTGCTCGCGCTGGCCACCCTGATCACCTCCGGGCGCCCGGTGTTCTATCGCGGCGAGAGGGTGGGGAAGGCCGGCCGCGTCTTCACGATGTACAAGCTGCGCACGCTGAGACCGGGGGCCGAGCAGCGGCTCGGGAACGTCTATGGCGAGGAGCTCAGCCAGCGCACCGAACAGGAGGTGACCCTCGTCGGCAGGGCCGCCCGGCTGACCCACATCGACGAGGTGCCGCAGCTCTACAACGTCCTCCGCGGGGACATGAGCATGGTGGGCCCCCGCCCGGTGCGGCCGGCGTTCTTCTACCGGCTGGTCGAGGAGGTGCCGCAGTACTGGCAGCGCCTCGTGGTGCGTCCGGGCGTCACCGGCTTCGCGCAGACGAGGATCACTCGCGAGGACTCCTGGGAGGACAAGCTGATCCACGACCTGGAATACATCGCCGACCGCTCAATCCGGCTCTACCTGCGGGTGCTCGGGGCGACGATGGCGAGGATCCTCCGGCTGACGATGAGCGGCCGAAACCGGTGAGACAGATTTGACGAGATGTATCAATTCTGTATAACGTCCTCCTAGATGGAGGAGCGGAGCGGGACTCTGCGCAGGGTTGTTCTGATCGCCGGGTTCGTGCTGGCCCTCGGCTGCCTGCTCGCGTCCCCGGCCCTCGCGGCGAAGAAGCCGAAGAAGATCAAGGACACGACCACCTGGCTGTGCAAGCCCGGGATCCCGGACAACCCCTGTGAGCCCGGCTTCGGCACGACCGTGATCTCGCCGACCGGCGGGATCGTCGGCACCAGCACGGTCAAGCCGGACCCGAACAGGAAGAAGACCGATTGCTTCTACGTCTATCCGACCGTCAGCGACGATAAGACCCCCAACTCGGACCTCTCGATCGATCCCGAGGAGCGCTCGATTGCGCTCTACCAGGCCGCCCGATACGGCCTGGACTGCCGCGTCTTTGCGCCGATGTACCGCCAGCTCACCCTCGGGTCGATCCTCAGCGGCACCCCAATCCCGCCGGATGCAGCGCAGATCGCCTACGGGGATGTGCTCGCAGCATGGAAGAGCTACCTGCGCAACTACAACCACGGCCGGGGTGTCGTCCTGATCGGCCACTCACAGGGCAGCTTCGTGCTCCGCGAGCTGATCCGCCAGGCCGTCGACCCGAAGAAGAACGTGCGCAAGCGCCTCGTCTCGGCGATCCTGCTTGGCGGCGACGTGACGGTGGCGGCGGGGCGGAACGTCGGTGGTGACTTCAAGAACATCCCTGGGTGCACGAAGCCGAAGCAGTTCGGCTGCGTCATGGCCTTTTCCACCTTTGACGCGCCGGTCCCCGACGATACGAAGTTCGGCCGCCCATCGGACGTCGGGGGCACTGGGCTTCCGACGACGGGGGATGTCCTCTGCACGAATCCCGCCGCGCTCCGCGGCGGCTCGGCGCTGCTCACCTCGGTTTTTCCAACGGCACCTTTCGCACCCGGCACCACGATCGGAATCGCCACGGGGGCCGTCGGCCAGAGCACGCCAACCGGCGTGACCACGCCGTGGTTCCAGGTACAGGGCTACACGGGCGCCTGCGACGCCGCCAACAACGCTCACGTTCTACAGATCAGCCCCGTCGGCGGAGCGCCGACGCTGCACGCGGTGCCGGATGCAACCTGGGGACTCCACCTGGTCGACGCGAACATCGCGCTCGGCAACCTCACCTCCGACGTCTCCAAGCAGGCGAAGGCCTGGCGGAAGCAGAACACCAAGCCGAAGAAGGGCAAGAAGAAGCACTAGCGCCTCGGCGGGCTCGCGCTCGCGCGAGCGATCCCACCCTCTCTCTACTCTTCCGCCCATGTGCGGGATATGCGGTCTCGTCAGCCTCGACGGGGCCACGGCCCCGGATCCAGCGGCTCTGGCCGCGATGAACGAGACGCTGGTCCACCGCGGGCCCGACTCGGACGGCAGCCTGATCGACGGTCCCTGCGGCCTCGCAATGCGCCGGCTCTCGATCATCGACCTCGCGGGGGGCGATCAGCCGATCGGCAACGAGGACGGGCGGATCCAGGTCATCCAGAACGGCGAGATCTACAACTACCGCGAGCTCATGGAGGAGCTCCGCGGGCGCGGCCACACCTTCACGACGCACAGCGACACCGAGGTGCTCGTGCATCTCTACGAGGAGCGTGGCCCTGAGTTCGTCGAGGCGCTGCGGGGGATGTTCGCGATCGCGATCTGGGACGCTCGCCACGGCCGGCTCGTGCTCGCACGCGACCGCTTCGGAATCAAGCCGCTCTACTACCGGGTCGGGGGCGGCCAGCTCTCCTTCGCCTCCGAGCTGAAGGCGCTGCTTCGCCAGCCGGGCTTCTCCAGGGAGATCGACCCCTCGGCGCTCGAGGCGTTTCTGGCCTTCAACTCGATCCCCGCGCCGCTCACCATCTTCGCCGAGGCGCGCAAGCTGCCCGCCGGCCACATCCTGGTCGCCGAGGGCGGGGAGGTGGAGCTCCAGCGCTACGCCCGGCCCGGGCCGGTTCCGGCTGAGCAGGTCCGCGGGGAGCCGGAGGAGGCGCTCGCGGAGGAGCTGCGTGGCCGGCTCCGCGATTCGGTGCGCGCCCACCTCGTCTCCGATGTCCCCGTCGGGGTCCTCCTCTCCGGTGGCATCGACTCGGCGACGCTGACGGCACTCGCCGCGGCCGAGAGCGGCTACCGGGTGAGCACGTTCTCGATCGGCTTCGAGGAGCAGTCCTTCGACGAGCTGGAGCTGGCTCGGCTCGTCGCCAAGCGCTACGACACCGACCACCACGAGCTGGTGCTCCGCCCCGACGCGGTGGACCTGCTGCCCCGGCTGGTCGAGGCCTTCGATGAGCCCTTCGGCGACTCCTCGGCGCTCCCCACGTATCTGGTCTCGCAGCTGGCCTCGGACTCGGTCAAGGTCGTGCTCTCGGGCGAGGGAGGGGACGAGCTCTTCGGCGGCTATTACACCTATGTCGCCGATCGTCTGGCGCCACGCCTCGGCCGGGCGGCGCAGCTGATCCGGCCGCTGGTCGAGCGGCTGCCGAGCTCGTCGGGGAAGGTCAGCTTGGACTACAGGGCCAAGCGCTTCGCCCGCGGCGCGCATCTGCCGCCGGTCGAGCGCCACCATGCCTGGAAGGAGATCTTCTCCCTCGACGCCCAGGAGGAGCTGCTCACCTCGCCCCGGACAACCGATCCCCTCGACGTCTACCGGACGCGGTACGCGGAGACCGAGGGCTCGCAGCAGCTGGCGCGGCTTCAGGATCTCGACCTCGGCATCTACCTGGTCGACGACCTCCTGGTGAAGACGGACCGGGCCAGCATGGCCCACTCGCTCGAGGCCCGTGTGCCCTTCCTCGACCCCGTGGTGGCCGATCTGGCCCTGGCTCTGGAGACGAAGCAGAAGGTGCGCGGCTTCTCCAAGAAGCGCCTGCTGCGGCGCGCCGCGGCCCCGCTGGTGCCGAAGGAGATCGTCGGCGGGCGCAAGCAGGGCTTCTCCATCCCCGTCGCGGCGTGGCTCCGCGGCGATCTCGGGCCGTTCGCACGCGATGTCCTTTCGCCCGAGACCGTCGAGCGTCAGGGCTATCTCGAGCCCGCCGCCGTCACCCGCGCGCTCGACGATCACATCTCGGGCAAGGAGGACCTGAGCCGGCAGATCTGGGGGCTTCTCAACTTCACGCTCTGGTTCGACCGCTATGCGCGTGATGCGGGTAGCCCGCAGAGCGGTGGTGTGGGGGCGGACACGCTGTCCGGAAAGGCCTGATGCCCGACACCCTCGACGCCCTCTTCGGCTTCATCTTCGCCGGCGCCGCCGTCTGGGCTCTGGTGCCGGCGACCGAGTCGCTCGCGAAGGCGATCGGCCCGCGGGGAATGGACGTCCCCAACGAGCGCAGCCTCCACGAGTTCCCGACCCCGAAGCTGGGAGGGCTCGCCGTGCTGGTCGCGGTGCTGATCGGCGGGACGATCTTCCTGCCCTGGGATCACGAGACGCGGGCGATCCTGGGAGGCGCGATCGTGATCACCGCGGTCGGCGTGATCGACGACCTGGTCGATCTTCCCGCCGGCCTGAAGCTGCTCGGTCAGATCGCCGCCGCGATCATCCCGGTCGCCTCGGGGGTGACCGTCGACAGCTTCACCCTGCCGTTCCTCGGCCGCGTGGACCCGGGGTCGGTGCAGCTCGTCGACCCGCCGGGAATCGGAGCCATCGACCTCGGGCAGGTGCTGACCGTCTTCGGCATCGTGGCGGTCGCCAACGTCATCAACCTGATCGACGGCGTCGACGGCCTGGCTGCCGGCGTCTGCCTGATCTCCGCCGCCGCGCTCGCCGTGATCGCGCTCTCCCTCGACCGCAACGCCGCCGGCGTGCTGGCGGCGGTCACCGCCGGGGCCTCGCTCGGCTTCCTCCGCCACGGGTTTCCGCCGGCCTCCAGCTTCATGGGGGACACCGGCTCGAACCTGCTCGGCTACCTGATGGCCGTGATCACAGTCCAGGGAGCGCTGAAGACGAACGCCGTCGTCGCGCTCTTCTTCCCCCTGGCGATTCTGGCCGTTCCCATCCTCGACACAGGCTTCGTCGTCGCCAAGCGGATCAAGTACGGGCGGCCGATCTACCGCGCCGACATGGAGCACTTCCACCACCGCATGGCCAGGGTGGGCTTCAGCCAGCGGCGCACGATCGCGTATCTCTACGGCTGGACCCTGGTCCTCGCCGGACTGGCCCTGGCACTCCGCTTCGTCCCCTACACGGACAACCACGGCAACTTCGATCCCCTCTGGACCGCCGTGATGGCCGCCTGCCTGCTCGCTGCGGCGATCGCGAGTTTCCGCCTGCTGACCGCGCTGGAGATCCTCAAGCTCGCCAAGGTCCGCAACCGGCAGTGGCGCCGGAGGCTCGGGCTGGCTCAGATGCCCGAGGCGCCGCTGGATCCGGAGGTCGAGCGCGGGGTACTCCGCGAGCTCGACACCGGGACGTTCGAGGTCGTCGATCCGGACACCGGCGAGTTCACGGCGGTGGATCCCGACACGGGCGAGATGGAGTCCGTGCAGCCCGACGGCGGCGAGGAGGTCAGTCCGCGCCCACCGCCCGAGCAACCTGCTCGCGCCCGCGGTAGAGACGGCTCATGATCGTCCCCTGTCGAACGCCCAGCGCCCGCGCGGCCTCGGCGTAGCTCAGGCCCGCCAGGTCGACCGCGGCGACCACCTCGCGGTAGGGCCGGGGAAGCTCGGCGAGGGCATCGAGGACGGCGCCCGTCTCGAGCGAGGACTCCGGATCTCCGTCGGACCGTCGCGCGACGAGCTGGTCCGGCTCCATCTCGCCGCGGTCGGTCGAGGCTCGTCGGAGGCGCTCGTCTCGCAGGTGGCTGTACCAGGTGTTCCGCAGAGCCTTGATGAGATATCCGAGATCGTGGTCGCGTCGCAGGAACCGGGGCCGGGAGAGGACCCTCGCGTAGGTCTCCTGGACGAGGTCCTCGGCGAGGTCGCGGGAGCCGCACATCGCGTACGCCGCCCGAAACAGCCTGTCGATGTGGTCTCCGGCCGCCTCGGGTTCCAGCCGGCGTTCCTCCCCTTTGACGGCCGTGACGGTCAGAACGACACCGCCCCATCGCCTCTCCACGACGCCAGCCGGAGCAACTCGCGATCGCCGACGCCGGACGCCGAGAGGACGCAGGTCCGGCCGTCCCGCCACCAGGTGACCACGCGGCGGCCCGCGTCCGCGAAGGCGTGGAGATTGACCCCGTTGCGGCGACTGGCGATCGCCTCGCTCGGAGCGGCGATCCCCTCGCCGGAGACGATCGTGTAGGCGATCCGCTTCCCGCGGCGCTGGTAGACGACCGTCCGCGCTTCGCGGTCACCGAGCTCGTCGGTACGGGTGCCCACCGCCCGCCAACCGAATTCCCTCGACCAGTTCGGAAACGCGACGCCTTCCACCTCCGCGGCGAGCAGGCGCGGACTCGAGTCCGCCACGGCGACCGGATCGGTGACTGGGCGCTCGGCGAGCTGCGCCGCGTCCGGAACCGTCGGGCTCCCCGAGCCGATCGGGAGGATCAGAACGGCCGCGAGAGCGGCCGCCGCCGCCGCGCCCGCCATCCCGCCGAGGGCAAGTCGCCACCGCCGACGCCGGGTCCTCGCGGGCCTGGGCTCCTGGCTCGCGGCCTGCTCGGCGATCCGCGCCCTCAGAGAGGCGGGCGCCCGTATCTCCAGGCCGCGGAGTGCGGTCACGCCTGCGCGCTGGCGCTCCAGGGCGGTCCGGAGCGACGGCGAGGAGGCGACGCGAGCCTCCAGCTCGGCCCGCC
>DASTAI010000410.1:0-3163 GCA_035712865.1 Solirubrobacterales bacterium | reverse complement strand
TCTGGGGATCGGTCGACCTCTACGCCTTCTCCCTCGACGCGAACGGCGGCCTCCGCTGGCAGACGTTCACGCCCGGTTATGTCACCTCCTCGCCGGCCCTCGGTTCGGACGGCACCGTCTATGTCGGCTCCTTCGACCACCGCCTCTACGCGCTCGACCCGGACACCGGCCAGGTGCGCTGGTCGTTCCTCACCGATGGGCACATCTATGGCTCGCCGGCGCTCCGCTCGGGCCCCGACGGTGCGACCTCGGCGATCTACATCGGCTCGGCCGATGGGTCGGTATACGCGTTGGATACATCGGGTCGGCTCCTCTGGCGCTACGACACCGGCGATCCGATTCGCTCCTCGCCCGCGGTGGGACGGAACCCGCGCGGCGCCGGCCAGATCGTCTACGTCGGCTCGTCGAACGGCAGGCTCTACGCACTGGACGCGGCCAGCGGCAAGCGCCGCTGGTCATTCGACACCACCCCGCGCAACCCGGCGCTTCGGGATCGCAACGACCTGAACGGCTCGCCCGCCCTGGGCAGGCGCGGCGTCTACATCGGCGGCGAGCACGGCCGCGTCTGGTTCGTCCCCTACGACTTCTGTCTCCATCGACGCAACGCGCGCTGCGACCGGCACCCCGGGCAGGAATTCGGCAAGAACGTGAATCGGGTGTTCTTCGTGACACCGGGCGGAACGACCGTCGCGGCCCGCAAGGACCTGAAGATCCCGCCGGCGACCGTGCTGGCGACGCGGCTGATCGTCCGCAAGCGCGGCCTCACCGAGGACGCCGCCCTGCAGCCGCCGGCGGCTCCGGCCAGCCTGGTGAGCGCCAAGCCGCGGTTCGGGTTCACGACCCAGCTCTCGGGCGACGGCCACTATCTCTTCATCCGGCCCAACGGGCTGCTTCGTCCCAACACCCGCTACCGGGTGCGGATCAGGGGGGACTGGCGGGTCGGACCGGCGCCGGGGACCGACGCCGGCAGCGTCGACACGACCCTCGGCTTCCGCACGTCGCGAGCGCGCGGCAAGCTCGCACTGCGGACCGGGAAGAACGGCGTGAGCGCATTCACGATCAGCCGGCTCGCGATTCCGCTCCCGCCCCTGCTCCCGAGCGTCAACCAGATCGGCTTCGACAGCTACGACATGATCGCCGGGACGATCGCCCGATCGGGGGCCAACCGGCGCGGCGAGGGACGCCTGCTGCTCTGGGTGATCGGTGCCAAACGCGACCGCAACGGGCTCCTGCGGCCCGATCCCTACGGCAACTTCCAGTTCCCGCTGTCAGGCCTCTACCGCCGGAACACGCTCGAGCTCGGCTCGACGGACCTGAGCCTGCAGTTCAGCTTCGGCTCGGTGCCGCTGGGTCTCTTCGACGTCCGGGGTCAGATGGGCGCCGGCCTGGCGCTGCGGCCCGGTGCGGGCATCTACTCGGAGACCAACTGCGCCGACGTGCCCAACTACAGCGCGCAGCTCCGAATCGCCGGGGTCTGCAACGCCCAGGACACGCTCGCAGCGAGCGGCACCCTCCTCACCGGCGCCTACGGAAGCCACGGCGCCAATCGCCGGCCCGGCGGCGTGCGCTTGAAGTCGCTTCAGCTCACCCGGCCAGGGTCGGGTGCGCCGGGCGCGGCCGTGGCGACCCTCGGGATCTCCCGGGGGAAGCGCTATCCGGCGAGCAAGCACGTCGGCTCGATCCTGCTCACCGGCCCGCGCGGCGACGTGATCCCGCTCGACTACCGCAGCGCCACAAGTCCCATCACAGACGCGAGGGGGAACCTGCGGGGGGTCCAGCTGAGCATTCCCGCCGGAACCGCGCTCCCGAGCCCGCTCCGGGCCTACGCGATCCTCGACGTCTTCCCGCTCGGCTCGCGCCTCCTGCCGTAATCAGCCGGGAGGGGGCAGAACCCGCAACAACCGGGTCTGCGCCTCCTCCATCCGCTTGCCCTTGATCCCGAGGCTGGGGTCCAGCAGTTCCTGAAACAGCAATCCGACGAACAGCGAATGGACGAGCCCCGCGCCGTCCTCGCCCGCGCGATCGTCGCCCAGTCCGAGTAGCGCCGCGACCCTGGGCCGTGTCCGCCGGAAGCCATCAGCGAGCTTCTCCCGGATCCGCTCGTTGTGCTGCGCCTTCGCCAGCGCTCCCAGGAAGTTCCTGGCGAGACCGGTGTGGCGCCGCCGGGTGGAGTCGATCACGACCCAAGCCCTCCGGAACCTCTCCGCCGGGTCGAGCGCGTCAAGCGCCCCGAGGCTCGCGGAGATTTCGGCGAGCCAGCGGTCGAGCCCCACGGTCACCGCTTCGGTCACAAGTTCGTCCTTGGAGCCGAAGTGGTACGCGATCGAAGCCGGGTTGGCGCTCGACTCCTCGGCGATCGCGCGGGATGTCACCCGCTCGGGCGGAAGTCGCTCGAGGCAGCGGAGCGTGCCCTCGAGCAGGTTGGCTCGATTGCTGTGCTGGGGGCTCATCCGTGGGCGTGCGGCCTGAAACTAAACATATGTTTATATTCAACCAGGCAGACCGAACGACACGAGGAGACCGCCATGTCCCTTGTCACCGTGATCGTGTCCGCACTGCTTGCGGCCTCGATGACGTTCGCGGCGATCCGGAAGCTCTCGCATCGGCCAGAAGTGGTGGCGACCTATACGCGCGTCGGCGTGCCGGAGGAAAGTCTCAATCTGCTGGCAGCGATTCTCCTGGCGGGTGCCCTTGGTCTCTTGTTCGGTCTGCTCTGGGCGGCTCTGGGGATCGTCACCGGGGTGGCCGTGGTGATCTACTTCGCCGTTGCGCTCGCGGCTCATCTCCGCGCCGACGATCTGCGGAACGCTCTGACTCCTCTGGTCATGGAGCTGCTGGCCCTGGCCGCCACGGGCCTGCGGATCGCTACGGCGTAGTCAGCAACCGGGGCCGCGCGCCGTCACCGCCGCGGCGGCGTCGACCAGCCCCGCGCCGAAGAGGCGCGGGTCGTAGGGCTGCCCCAGCTGGGAGTCACCGTGGCCCGCCGTCGCCTCGAGCTGGCACTCCACGGCGGTCGGCGAGCTGCCCACCAGGCGACTGCCGATCACGAGCGCCGCGACTCCGGAGACGTGGGCGGCTGCCATCGAGGTGCCCTCGTAGCCGCCCGGGTAGCCGAAGTTGCTGAAGCCGGAGCCGACGAGGGTGAGCTGGAAGATCGGGACGC
>DASTAI010000409.1:0-2712 GCA_035712865.1 Solirubrobacterales bacterium | reverse complement strand
CAGAAGATGAACGGCAACAAGACCAAGGCGGCGGAAGCTCTCGGTATCTCCCGGCAGACCCTCCGCTCCCGCCTGTCCTCCGCCCGCTAGAAGTTTTCCACTGGTCGAGAATTTGCCGGTCGGCCGGCGCGTAGTTTGCCGATCGGCAAAGTTTCCCCCGCTCGCGTGCCGGGCCTAGATCCTCTTCGCGGGTTTTTCCTTCGCTCCACGCCTGCTTAGCCGCGTCGCGGCCATGGCACCGGACTTGCTCCGGATATGGCGAGATGCGACACGACGATTCTTCGGAGACCCGGCAGGACATGCCGGGATCTCTGGCGCCGACGCGACAAGCCGGTCGGCGCGATGGAAGCCCGGAGGCCATCGAGGGCAGCGGGGCGGAAGTGGTCCCGACGAGACGGCGAGCTGCCCCCTCCGTGATCGATGCGTGCATCGAGAGCGGCCTTCCCTTGTCGTACGTGGGCACGGGTTGCGACATTCCCGGCGACCTCGATCCCGCGGAGCCGCGACGTCTGATCCGTCGCACCCTTCAGGGAGCACATACCTCATGACCTTCGACCCCTCGCTGGATCAACCGCCCTCTCCGACCGGCCAACGTTGCCGGACCATCGCCTTCACGAGCGGCAAGGGGGGAGTGGGCAAGTCGAATCTCGTGCTCAACACCGGGCTGCTGCTCGCCCGGCACGGGCGGCGGGTCGCCCTCCTCGACGGAGACCTCGGCCTCGCCAATCTCACCGTGCTGATGAGGCAGGCGCCCAAGTACGACCTGCGCGACGTCATTGCGGGGGACAAGCGCATGCGGGAGATCGTGATGGAAGGCCCGAACGGGCTTCGGGTCATTCCCGCCGGCTCTGGCGTCGCGGAGCTTGCCAATCTCTCCGAGGCGGAAAGGCAGGAACTCTTCGAGCAGCTCCGCGACATCGAATCGTCGGTCGACTTTCTCCTCATCGACACCGGCGCGGGCATCAGCGACACCGTTCTCAGCCTCATCCTGGCCAGCGACGAGTCGGTGGTGGTAACCCAGCCCGAGCCCACCGCCCTCGCCGCCGCCTACGCCCTCATGAAGGTCGTGATCCAGCAGTTCCCCGCTTATCCATTCCACGTCCTGATCAACATGGTGCGTGACGGCAAGCAGGCGCGGCAGGTCCAGCGCTCCCTCGCGGAGATCCTCATGCGCTTCCTCGGCTACACCCCGGGTGACGCCGGCTTCGTGGTCATGGACAGCTGGGTCGCCCAGGCGGTGGTGCAGCAGGTGCCCTTCACCACCCTCGCGCCCCGGGCTCCCGCCTCGCGCTGCATGGAGGAGCTGGTCGGCCGACTGCTCGGATCCGACCGGACGGCCGCGCCCACCTCCGCGAAGACGTTCTGGGAGCGCGTATCGGAGGGGCCATGGCGGCTCACGTGACATCCAGCCTCGAGCTGTGGCGGGCCTACCGCCGCTCGAAGGATCCGGCGCTCCGGGAGCGACTGGTCGAGGCCGACCTCGCCCTTGTCAAGAATCTCGCGGCGCGCATCGCGAGCCGGCTCCCCAAGCATCTCCGGCTCGACGACCTCTTCTCCGCCGGACTGCTGGGATTTCTCGCCACGGTAGACGAATTCGATCCGGAGCGCGGCGTGGGCTTCTCGTCCTACGCCAGCCATCGCATACGCGGGGCGATCTTCGACGAGCTCCGCCGCCTCGACTGGGTTCCCCGCGGGACGCGCGAGCGGATGCGCGATGCCCGGCGGGCCATCGACACGCTGAGCGGGCGCCTGGACCGGCACCCGACCGACCAGGAGGTGGCCAAGGAGCTGGGGATCGAGCCCGAGGCCTATCGGGCCTCGCTCGGCGAGGGCATCACGCTCGTCTCGCTGAGCGCGGTGGGGGCGCCAGGCAACGGCGAGTCGACCCTCATGGACAGCGTGGAGGACGTGAGCGCACCCGATCCCTTCCTTGCCCTCGCCGAGCAAGAGCGGCGGGCCCTCCTCGGCCGGCTCATCGACGGTCTGCCCGAGAGGGAGCGGCAGGCGCTCGCCCTCTACTACTACGAGGAGCTGACCATGCGGGAAATCGGCACAGTCATGGGTGTCACCGAGTCTCGCGTGTCGCAGCTTCACGCGAGCGCCGTGCTGCGACTCCGCGTGATGCTGCGCCGCGAGCGGATCGGAGCGAGGGAGTTGAGCCTCGAGCGCGGCGGAGCCCCGAGCGGGCGGGGGACACGCTCATGAAGACGCGAGCCGCGATCCTCGTCGGCCTGCACCGGACGGTGGTCGCCGTGAATGGCGGCCGGCGCCCACAGCATCGCCGAGTGGACGGAACTTCTACGAAGCCCGAGCCGCTCAGGGCGACATCCCAGAGGCCGCTCCGTGTCGTGGAGCGGACCCTGAGCGCCCAGGTGATCCAGCCCACCCTGGCGAATTTTCTGAGGTAGGTCGTTCGTCCCCAGCCGAACCCGAAACCCAGCAGAGTTTGCCGGCCCGTCTAGGCTCCCTTACTTATGCAAATAGTAGAATATTAGTGACATCCACTACTTAGCTACCGATACGTATGACCCAACGCGATGGTACGTGGCTTGCTCTCTAGCAGGCTCGCTGGGGCGGCTCGTCGACAGGTTTCCCGGTCCACGGACAGCCCGTGGCATCACAGGAGGTCCTGAACATGGACAGGACGAGGACAGTTCCGATCGCACCGGCCTCCCCCATCGCCGAGCTCAGGAGCGCGAGCTCGGGCGAGAG
>DASTAI010000408.1:0-2732 GCA_035712865.1 Solirubrobacterales bacterium | reverse complement strand
AGGGTCGGCGGACCGTTGGACCCCAACTTCTTCGGTCAGGTGCTCGTGGCGACTGCGGTTCTGGCTTTCTACCTCGCCCTCTCGGCTCGTTCCCACGCCAGCCGCGGGCTGGCGCTGGCGATGTGCGTGTCCTGCGTCGTTGCCACCGGCCTGACTGGCTCGCGAGGTGCTTTGGTGGCGGCCGGCGCGACCTTCCTCCTGATCCTGATCTTGGCGCCGATTCCGCGCGACATCGGGGTTGGAATCACGGTGCTGGTCGTCGTTGCGGGCCTGGTCCTGATGCCCTCGGGTCTCAAGGTGCGGATCGGCCTGAGCTCAGCATCGTCGCCGGAGGCGACCAAGGTGACCCAAGGAAGCGAGGACGCGATCCAGGGACGCAAGTCGGAGAATCTCGCCGCTCTCCAGATGTTTCGAGATCACCCGATCTTCGGGGTGGGTCCAGGCAACTATTCACAGCACTACCTCTCGTACTCGGAGCGGATCGGGCTCGATCCGCGTCTGACGCCGCGGGAGGCACACAGCCTCTATCTAGGGGCTCTGGGCGAGACCGGGATCGTGGGAGCGTGCGCGCTGTTTGCCGTGCTCTGGTTGGCGGTCCGGGGCGCCTGGAGGGGCAGGCGCTCACTTCGCGGCGACGACGCACTGCTGGCGGAGGGGATCTTCGTCTCGCTGACGAGCTTTCTCGTAGCAGGCCTCTTTCTGCATGCCGCCTACCCGCGCTACCTGTGGATCCTGGTCGCCTTCGGATTCGCCGCCGGACAGCTCGCGCGGAAGGCCGCTGTGAGCACGGCGTCGGCGGGGACCGTGGCGCTCGATCGGCCTGCGGTTGCCGGACCGACCTCGCCGACGCCTCCCGCGAGCGCGCGCCCTGGACCGCGGTGGCCCGGTCCCCGAGGGCGGTTCGCACTGGTGACCGCGACCGGGCTCGCACTCGCGGCGTGCATCGCGATCGGTCTGCTGGTCGCGGGCGGAGACGGCCGGGAGGCGCCGGCCCAGGTCGTGTCTCGGGCGGAGCCGACCGCTGGACCGGCGGCAAAGACCACGCACTGCGATCCGATCATAGGCAGCGGGATGGCCAATTCCGGCAGGAAATACGCCCTCACCACCTCTGCCCCGGGAGGGAAGCCGGCCAGCTGCGCCAGCGCCCAGTCGATCATCCTGTCGGCACTCGGCGAAGGGGCCAGCACAACCGAGGGTTGGAGCTGCACCACCAACCCGGTGGGTCCGACGATCGCGACCTGCACCTCCGCCTCCGGCGCGAAGATCTGGGCGCACGACTAGAGGTCTCAGGCCGTCGCGACTCGCTCTTCCTGCTGCCGGGTGGTGCCGTGCGCCCGATCCCACGACTGGATCGCGAACCGAACGACCTCGTGTGCCACCTCGCTCCAAGCGTCGCCAGCCCCCGGGCTGAGTTCCTCATCGGACCATGCGCGACCGAGGTGGTGGACGATGCGGGGAATGTCCTCCGGCGAGTCGAGGCCCACCGCGATGAAACCCGGGCGCCGCTCCGCGAACGCGGCCAATTCCCCTCGACCACGGCTCACAGTGAGGGCAATCCGGGGCACAGGGAGCGTCAGGTACTGAATCGCCTTGCTCGGCAGCTTGGCCGGGTTGGCGTTCGCCACCACCACAGCGGCGTCGCATGTACGGGCGATCTGGCACGCCCGTCCCCAGTCGACTGGGTGATGAACCTCGAGGGCGACCGCAGGGTGCCCCGTCTGCAGGAGATCAGGGCGGCTCACGGGACCGTAGTTGGCGAAGCGTACGCGTCTGATTCCCGCCGCACCCGGAAGAGTCGAAAGCCATTCGCCGACTGGCACCCTTGCGGAGTTGATCGAGCCGAAGTGAACCAGCCGCAACTCACCCTCGTCGGCGCCGGCGTCAGACGGTGCTCCCTGTACCCGCGGCTCGTCGGCGACAAGGTAACCGTTGGGTCGCACCAGCAACTCGAGATCCGGAAAGAGCTCCCGCAGATTGCCTGCCTGCGTTTCAGTGGTCACCACCCCGGCCGCGGCATGACGCCAGAGGAATGTCTCGGCGGCACTCGCCCGCAGCGCTGATAGGCGTCGCGACAATCTGGGGGAGTCGAAAGCCTCGGTCAGCCACCAGGGATCTCCGACATCGACCACATACGGAATTCCGGCGGCAACGAGACGCGTCGCAGCGACGTAGATCGCTGAATAGGGCCAGCCGATCAGCAGCGCGCCACTTCCAGAAGGCTTCCAGCCGCGCATCACCACTCGTGCCGGGATTTCGAGGTCGTCGAGCACCAGCGGACGAAGAGCTTTCCGAGCGAGACCTCTCGGCCTTGATTCCCGGCTTTGGTGGGCTGCCTGCCCTAGATGCTCGGGCACTCGCGCCACCCGGAACTCGAAGTCCCGCTCTAGGGCGGCCGTCAGGTGCGCGGTTCGCTGAACCCGAGGGGAGATGGGGAGATCGCCGGCAAACTCGGCGAATGAGACCACGATCGCCTGCCGGTCCGCGGGCGTGCCTCCGCCGTTCGCAGAACTCCCTCCGTGTGCGTAACCGTCCACCGGCACTCATCTCCCCAGCCTGGAGACCAGGCGCCGACCGTCGGTGGCCTCGAACCGCCCATCGAACGTGTAGGTGTGGGCGCACAGGTTGCGCTCTCCCGCCCAGCTCGGCTCGAGCGTTCCGACCGGTCTCTCGTGGTACTCGTCCGGCGTCAGTACGTCGTTGGCGTTGAACACCACTCGCGAGCCGTACCTGCC
>DASTAI010000407.1:0-3020 GCA_035712865.1 Solirubrobacterales bacterium | reverse complement strand
CTTCCCTAGGGTATCGCCCCGGCGGGCTGACCGAGCCGCTCCCGCCTAGTGGCGGCGACCGTTGCGGCTTCTCGCCTTGTTGCTGCGGTGGATGGCCTCGAACTCCTCGAGGCTTCGGCCGGAGCCGACCGCGACGCACGTCAGCGGGCTTTCGGCGAGGTGGACCGGCATCTGGGTCTCGTGGCGCAGGCGTTCGTCGAGTCCGGTCAGGAGCGAGCCGCCGCCGGCGAGGACGATGCCGCGATCCATGATGTCCGCCGCGAGCTCCGGCGGCGTCTTGTCGAGGGTCGACTTGATCGCCTCGATGATCTGGGTGACCGGCTCGTCGAGCGCACGCCGTACTTCTTCCGAGGTGAGGATGACCGTCTTCGGCAGGCCGGTGAGCATGTCGCGCCCACGCACCTCGGCCTGCAGCTCCTCGCGCAGGTCCCAGGCCGAGCCGATCTCGAGCTTGATCTCCTCCGCCGTCTGCTGCCCGATCAGGAGCTTGTAGTCGCGCTTGATGTGATTGATGATCGCCTCGTCCATCTCGTCGCCGCCCACTCGCAGCGACTGGGACACCACGATCCCGCCGAGTGAGATGACCGCGACCTCGGTCGTTCCGCCGCCGATGTCCACGATCATGTTCCCGGTCGGCTCGGCGACAGGGAGCCCGGCGCCGATCGCGGCAGCCATCGGCTCCTCGATCAGATACGCCTGGCGCGCACCGGCCGACAGCGTCGCCTCTTCGACCGCACGCTTCTCGACTCCGGTCACGCCGGATGGAACGCACACCACCACGCGAGGGTGCGCGAAGCGGTACTGGTGCACCTTCTGGATGAAGTGACGGAGCATCTGCTCGGTCACGTCGAAGTCCGCAATCACGCCGTCCTTCAGGGGGCGGATCGCCTGGATCGTCCCGGGCGTCCGGCCGAGCATCCGCTTCGCTTCGACGCCGACCGCGTGCACCTCGCCCGAGCGCTGGTCGATGGCGACCACGGACGGCTCGGAGAGGACGATGCCGCGCCCCCGCACGTAGACCAGCGTGTTCGCCGTGCCCAGGTCCACCGCCATATCGCGGCCACCGAAGCCGGTCAATCCAGAGAAGAGGCCCATAGACCGCCCGGAGCATACCCGCAAAGTCGCGAAGCTCTTACGGAGTCCTGACCCTCCGTGCACGGCTTTCCGCCTAGGTTCAGGCCGAACGACGACGGAGGCGAACGTGAACGTGGTGACGCTGATCGGCAACCTCGCGACCGAGGTCGAGCTGCGCGAGGTCGGGCCTGAAAAGAAGGTGGCGAGCTTCGTGCTCGCGGTCGACCGGGCGACTCAGGACGGCGGCGCAGACTTCGTACGCGTGTCAGCGTGGGACCGTCAGGCGGAGCTGTGTGCCGAGTACCTCGGCAAAGGACGCCGGATCGCAGTCGACGGGAGGCTCAAGTCCCGCTCGTGGGAGGACGAGGGGAAGCGGCGAAGCGCACTGGAGGTGGTCGCCCGGCGGGTGGAGTTCCTGGGCGGCGGCCCTCGGCGAGACGAGGAAGAAGGCGGGGAGGTGATTCCGTTCGAGGCGCCTGCCGCGGTCTAGCCGAGCGAGTCGACGAACTCGTTGATTGCCGCGAGGCAGGCGTCAGGCCGCTCGCCGATCAGGAGGTGGCCGCACCCGGCGATCGTCCGTAGCTGCGCCCGCAAACGCCGTGCGTACTCGATCCCATCCTGGAGGCGGACCCAGTTGTCGCTGGCTCCCCAGAGGCAGAGGCAAGGACAGGTGACGCGGTCGAGCTCGGCGCGGGGGTCCGAGACGAGCAACGCTCGGCCGGCCTGGCGCATGTCGGTGTGATGCGCAGGCCCGACGAGGAACGCCTCGGCGAGCTCGGGAGCGAGTGCGTCGGGATCCGCCACACCCCACCAGCCGAAGGCGGCGCGGCGGCCGAGCCGTGAGCGAGCCCAGGTACGCCGGTACGGTGCGATCAGGCGTCCCGGCCGCGCAACGCCGAGCACGGTGAGGGTCACCTCGGCGCCTCGGGAGGCCGAGCCGATGCCCGCCGCTGCGGCGAGGACGAGCCCGCGAACCGCGTCGGGACGCAGCACCGCGGCACGGAGCGCGACGACGCCGCCGAGCGAGTGGCCGATCCAGACGCCCTCGCGGAGCTCCTCCGCGTCCGCAACGCCGAGAACGGCTTCGGCCAGCGGGTCGACGTTGCGGGCTTCGAGCAGCGGCGCGGACCGTCCGTGGCCCGGCAGGTCGGGGACGAGTACCCGGTGCCTCACGGCGAGTGCGGGCGCGAGCGCCCGCCAGTTCTCGATCGTCCCGCCGAGCCCGTGCACGAGCACGAGCGGCGGTCCATCCCCCCGGACGGCGTAACGAAGCCGGGATCCGTGCCACTCGAGCTCTCGCTCCTCGAATCCCTCCAGCCGGTGTTTGCGATCTGTCACCCTTGAGGCATATTCTTTGGGTAATGGATGTTTCTGCAGGGCGGGCAGAGTGATGTCCGCGACCACGACAAGCAAGGGTGCGATCTAGCCCGCCAGCGCGTTGCGCGCGGCGGGTTTTTTCGTTCCAGGGGAAGGAGCTAACAGATGGCGAATCACCTCACGCCCGAAGAACTGTCGAAGGAGTTCGGTCTCGACAGGCAGGAGGTGATCCGGGTGTGCGTAGAAGAGGGCGTGCCGATCTACCAGGGCAAGATCGACAAGTACCTCTTCTTGATGACGCAGCAGCACCTAGCTCAGCAGCAGCAGCCGGCCGCCTAGGCCGCGCTACGCGGAATTCCGGGCGTCAGGCGGACTTCTTAGCCGGCGCCCTGCGGGACCGGGAGCCGCCCTTCGTGGCGGTTTTCCCGTCCTTGGAGCCGTCGGCGGTGCGGCGGCTCTGCGCGTCGGCGACGCTCTGGCGCAGCGCCTCCATCAGATCGATCACAGGCGCCTCGGTCACCGGCTCCGGCGCAACGATCTCCTGGCCGGCGAGCTTCGCCTCGAGCATCTGTGCCAGGTCTTTCCGGTAGTCGTTCTCGAAGTCCTCGGGCGTCCACTCGCCCGCGAGG
>DASTAI010000406.1:0-2637 GCA_035712865.1 Solirubrobacterales bacterium | reverse complement strand
GATGCCTGACCGCCCTCGACCAGGGCGTTGATCGGGACGCGGTACGCGCCGGGGGTGGACTCGTCGCCGTAGGCGGTGAAGTTGACCTTGGTCCGCTTCTGCTTCTTGCCGACGACCGCGTAGGGGAACCCGTACTCGCGGGGCGAGCCGAAGTCGGGGTGGACGAAGTCGCCGCCGTGGCCGTTGATGTAGGCGATGTAGGCGGCGGAGTTCGGATCCGGCGGCGCCTGCGAGATGTCCTGGTTCCAGGCGGACTCGTCGGCGGCGGAGGGAGCGTTCGATGCGCTCCCGGGCTTCGGGAAGACCTGGCAGGAGCCGAGGGTGGGGTAGGGGCCGCGGGGCTGCTTGCCGCGGTGGTGCTTCTTCTTCGCCGCTGCGAAACCGGTCAGGGCGACGACGAGGGCGAGGGCGACGACGAGGGCGCGGGGCACGGGCGCGATTGTCTCAGGCGCCCCGGTCCGTGTTGACCGGAGAGGATTGATACGCTAAGCTAATTAGTAATGCGAACTACTTTTACTACCCCGGAGAGACAGAGCGAGATCCGCGAGGAACTCGCCCCCCGGCTGCGCTGGACGATCACCCGCCTCGCGCGCCGGCTGCGGCAGGAGGCCGGCACGGACCTCGGTCCCTCGCAGGTTGCTGCGCTGGCGACGATCGAGCGACACGGCCCGCTCTCCCCGAGCGAGCTCGCCGACGCCGAGCGCATCAAGCGCCCGACCGCGACCCGGATCCTCCGCCACCTGGAGGAGGCGGGGCTGGTCGCCCGGGTGAGGGACCCCGAGGACGGCCGCGGTTCGATCGTCAGTGTCACCGCCGCTGGCCGCACCCACCTGAAGCGCCTGCGGGCGCGAAAGACCGCCTATCTGGCGACCCGGCTCGACCGGCTCGACGCCGAGGACCGCCGCATCCTGGAGCGCGCCGCCGAGCTGCTGGAGGGGATGCTGGAGTGACCGAGGCCCTCGGGCGCTCCTTCGCGAGCCTGCAGATCCCCAATTTCCGCCGCTACTTCGCCGGGCAGCTCGTCTCCCTGTCCGGCAACTGGATGCAGATGATCGCCGAGATGTGGCTGATCCTCTCACTCACCGGCAGCGGCCTCGCGGTGGGTACGACCACGGCGCTGCAGTTCCTGCCGATGCTGATCTTCGGGGCCTGGGGCGGCCTGATCGCCGACCGGGTGCCGAAGCGGCACCTGCTCCTGCTGACGCAGGCGCTCCACATGATCGCGCCGCTCACGATGCTGACCCTCGCGCTGCAGGGAGTGCTGGTCCCCTGGATGGTCTTCGCGCTCGTCTTCCTGCGCGGCTGTGTCAACGCGGTCGACTATCCGACTCGACAGGCGTTCGTGATGGAGATGGTGGGAGGCGACCGCATCGTCAACGCCGTCAGCCTCAACAGCGTGCTCGTCCACAGCGCCCGCGTGATCGGCCCGGCGTTCGCCGGGATACTGATCGCCACGATCGGCGTCGAGCCGTGCTTCGCCCTGAACGCCGCGAGCTTCGCCTTCATGATCTGGGTGCTCGCGGGGTTGGACACGGAGCGGCTACAGCCAGCCGAGACGGTTCCCCGCGAGCCGGGCGCCGTGCGTGCCGGCCTCGCCTACGTCCGCCGGACGCCCGAGCTCTGGATCCCCCTGGGGTTGATGGCGATCGTGGGAACCCTCGGCTACAACTTCCAGGCCGTCCTGCCGCTGCTCGCCGACTTCACCTTCCACGGCGGCCCTTCGACCTACGCGGCGCTGGTGGCGGCGATGGGCCTCGGGGCGATCGTCGGCGCCCTGGTCAACGGCGCGCGCGACTCCGTCACTCCGATGCTGCTCGTCGGGGCCGCGATCGTCTTCGGCGTTCTCTCGCTGCTTGCGGCGGGCGCTCCCACCCTCGCGCTCGAGGCCGCCGCGCTGGCCCCGCTGGGCGCCGCGACCGTGACCCTGGCGGCGAGCGTCAACTCCTCGCTGCAGCTCGCCTCCGAGCCGACCATGCGCGGCCGCGTGATGGCGCTCTACTCCATCGTCTTCCTCGGCTCGACTCCGATCGGCGGGCCGCTCTCCGGCTGGCTCTCCCAGGCGGTCGACCCTCGCGCCGCGCTGGTGATGGCGGGCATCGCTGCGATCGTCGGCGGGCTGCTGGCCCGGGTGGCCTTCGACCGCGTCGCCCGCATCCCCGCGACCGCCACGCTCGAGCCGGCCTAGTCGCGGGGCCGCAGGGGCCCGAGCCGGACTACAAATGAACGGCAAGGTCGTCTGCTTCTTCCGCGGCGGCGACAAGTTCAAGGAGCGCTACATGACGCTCGGCTTCAACGACGCGGCCCAGCTCGACCAGGGCAACCTCTGGCCGATCGCCTACGCGCTGACGAAGTTGACCGCGACCGAGGAGAAGCAGATCGGCGCGCTCGTGAAGAAGGCCGTGAGCTGAGGGCTGGGGACGGGAGCGGCGACTAGGAGAGCGCGGCGATCACCCCTTGGAGGCCTTTACCTCGCAGACGGAAAAATACGGATGCGAATGGCGACGGGCGCGGAATAGAGTGCGCCGCCGTGACGGACTTCTCGGAACTCTCCATTCGCGGACGGATCGCCACCTCGAGCGATTCGGACTGGGACGAAGCGCGCCAGGCCTGGAATCTGGCGGCCGATCAGCAGCCCGA
>DASTAI010000405.1:0-4505 GCA_035712865.1 Solirubrobacterales bacterium | reverse complement strand
AACGGCCTGCGCCGCCAGCTTCGAGTCGAGCCCGTACACGTGCGCGACCAGCAGGGTGTTGATCCCGCACGGCATCGCGGCGAGTAGCAGGAAGGGTCCCGGCAGGTCGATGAGCGGCAGGGAGAGGAGCAAGAGCAGGCCGGGAGCGACGATCAGGCGCAGCACGATCGCGGCCCCGATCGGCGGATCGAAGGGCGAGCCGAGTCGAACCCTCCCGCCCTCCACCTCCTCGGCGAGCACGGCCCCGACGGCGAAGAACCCGATCGGCAGCAGTGCGATGACGAATACGCGCGAGATGTCGACCAGGGCATCCGGGGCGAAGGAGTTCGGGACGAGCAAGCCCGCGATCGCGGCGTAGAGGGGAGGATTGCGGGTCAGGAAGGCGACGACCCGATCGCCGAAGCCTTCGCCGGCCTTCGTGCCAAAGGCGGCGCCGGTCCCGAACCCCAGGAGGAGCAGCGCGGGCGAGGAGACCCCAACGTCGTAGACGACCGCCTCGCCCAGGGCGTGGAAGCCGAGCAGCGAGGCGCAGAGCGGGTACCCGAGGTACCCCGAGTTGGCGACCAGTGTCGCGGTGATCAGGGTTCCCCGTCCTGGTCGGTCCAGCCGAAGGATCCGCGTTCCGACGATCCAGGCGACGCCGGAGGCGCAGAGCAGGGCGATCCAGCCGATCACCAGCCCTCCCGCCTCGTCTGTGTCGATGTGCGTGCGGGCGAGGTTGAAGAAGACGACGAACGGGATCAGCGTGTAGAGCGAGATCACGAGCAACCGCCGCGCCCAGCCGACGGCGGTGTCGGGCCAGCGGCGCTCGGCGACGATCCCGGCTGCACCGGAGACCGCGATGGCGACGATGGTCAGGAGGACGCCCAAGCGCCCGCCATCCTCGCGGAAGCGGACTGCCCGGACGCTGCTTCCCGACCACCTTGAAGTAGGTTCCGCCGACCAAGGTCGTCTCGACGGAAGGAAGACGTTCATGACCGAGATCGTGTTCGCCATACCCATCGCGCGCGGTAAGGAGGACGCTGATCGCGAAATGAGGCAGGAGATGGCCGGTCCGCGCCGGGCCGAGTACGAGGCCGCGCTGAAGGAGGCCGGAGTCACTCGCCAGGCCGTCTGGCACCAGCAGACCCCGGACGGCGGCGCCCTCGTCATCCTCTACGTGGAGGGGAGCGATCCCGAGGCCCACCACCGCTTCGTCAACGGTGATTCGGACATCGCCCGCTGGTTCGTGCAGCGGATGCAGGAGGTACACGGACGCGACGTCTCGGAGCCGCCGCTCCCGGTCGAGAAGATCCTCGACTTCCGGGTTTGAGGCGAGGGATCAGCTCAGCGTCGTGCTGAGCGAGCCGGCCGCGTGCGAGGCCCAGTCGATCAGGGGCGAGGGAGCCACGCCGAAGACGATCGTCGCGGCCCCGCAGAGGAGGGCCGACCCGACGATCAGCCAGCAACGGCTCGCTCCCTTCGGGATCGCGTCGGCTTCGGGGGAGCCACCCGCGATCGCGGGCAGTCCTCCCGGTTGCGTCGCCGGCGGCGCCGCGCTCGGTTCTGGCGACATCCAGACGGCCGCGATCACCCGCAGGTAGTAAGCGAGGGAGACCATCGTGCCGATCACGATCGCGACGCCGAGCCAGGTGTAGTCGCCATCGACGCTCGCCTCGATCAGGAAGAGCTTGCCCATGAACCCCGAGGTGCCCGGTAGGCCGGAGAGGGCGAGCATCCCGATGGTCAGTGGCCAGGCGAGCAGCGGGCGAGAGCGCCCGAGGCCCGCCACCGACTCGATGTCGTCGCCAAAGCGGCTCTCCCGCTCGCGCGCGACGACGACGGCGAAGACCGCGAGGTTCATCAGCGTGTAGGCGGCGGCGTAGAAGACGAGCGCCTCGAGCCCCTTCTCGGTCGCGACCACGATCCCGGCGAGCATGTAGCCGGCCTGGGCGATGCCGGAGTAGCCGAGTAGCCGCTTGAGCGAGTCCTGCCCCAGCGCGCCGATGTTGCCGACGGCGATCGAGATCACCGCGAGAGCGGCGAGGGCGGGCTTCCAGTCGTGGGCGATGGGGCCGAGCGCCACCTCGAAGAGGCGGGCGAGCGCGATGAACGCCGCGGCCTTCGTCGCCACCGCCATGAAGGCGGTGACCGGGGTTGGCGCGCCCTGGTAGACGTCGGGAGTCCACTGGTGAAACGGCGCGACCGAGGTCTTGAAGGCGAGGCCGGTGGCGACCATCGCGACGCCGATCAGGACGATGGTGTCGTTGCCATTGTCGCCGGCGAGGCCCTTGGCGATCCCGGCGAATTCGGTCGAGCCGGAGCCGCCATAGAGGAGCGCGAACCCGTAGAGCACCGTCGCCGAGCCGATCGAGCCGATCACGAGGTACTTGAGGCCGGACTCGAGTGAGCGCTCGGAACGGCGCGCCGAGGCGCAGAGGACGTAGAGCGGAATCGAGAGCAGCTCCAGCGCGACGAAGAACGCGATCAGGTTCTGGGCCTGGGCGATCAGCGTCATGCCGAGGACCGAGCCGAGCAGGAGCCCGTAGAAGGCGCCGTACCCGGCCTCCTCGGCCGCGGGCTCCCTGATCGAGAGCACGACCACGATCGCTGCGGCCAGGCACGCGATCAGGCATACCGCCAGGCCGAAGGCATCGAGCCGCAGCGCCCCGGCGACCAGGTCGTGCTGCTCGCCCCATTGCCAGATCGCGAGCCCCGACGTCACCGCCAGCACCGCGATGGTCTTCGCCGGGAGGACCCATCGCGGCCAGCGGAAGAGTCCGACCATGAGGACGATCACCAGCCCGGCGGTCAGAGCGATGACCGGCGAGAGCCCGGCGTAGTCGATGTGTGGAGCGTTGAAGGTGCTCATCGCTGGGCCACCTCGGTCGGCGCCTGAGTGGTCCCGCCGAGCTGGCCGCTCACCGAGTTATCGGCGCGATGCAGGATCAAGCCAGGCCAGAGCGCGATGCCGATGATGCAGGCGATCAGGCCGGCGAGCACGGTTCCCCGCAGAACGCCGACCTCCCTCGATTCGATGCCGTCGGGTTTGCGATTGTGCATCGCCGCCTGGTAGAGGCGCAGCGCGTAGTACGCGGCGAGGGCGATGCCGATCGCGGCGACGAAGGCGTAGACGATCTTCGACTGGAAGGTGCCGTTGAGGATGTAGAACTCGCCGATGAAGTTCGCCGACCCTGGCATCGCCAGCAGCGCCAGGGTGGCGATCAGGAAGAGGGCGGCCAGGACCGGCGCCCGCGTCGCCAGCCCGCCCATCCTGCGGATGTCGTCGGTGCCGGCGCGCTCGACGAGCAGCACCGCAATCAGCATCAGTGGCGCCACCACCAGCCCGTGGTTGACCATGTTGAGGACCGCGCCGTCGGCCCCGTCTGTGCGCAGGCTGAAGATGCCGAGCGTGATGAACCCGAGCTGCGCCATCGACGAGTAGCCCAGAACCAGCCTGGCGCTCGTTTGGGTGAAGGCCATCACCGAGCCGTAGAGGATCGAGGCGACCGCGACCACCAGGATCACCTCCTGGAAATGGGTGGTGGCGGCCGGGAAGATCGGCAGCACCACCCGCAGGAAGCCGTACGCGCCCACCTTCGAGAGGACTCCCGAGAAGAGGGCAAGGGCGGGGAGCGGCGCGACGCGGTAGGCGTCGGGCATCCAGCCGTGGACGGGGAAGGCGGGCATCTTCACCAGGAAGGCGGCCGCGAAGAAGCAGAAGATCCAGTACTGGCTGCCGTTACCCAGTGGATCGGCGGCCAGGTGCTGGATGTTGAAGTTGACGGTTCCGCCGTCGGCTGCGAGGACTCCCGTTGCGATCGCACCCGCGAGCATCAGCAGCGACCCCACCAGCGTGTAGATGAACATCTTCAGCGTGGCGGGCTGTGGCCGGATCGGGCCCTCGTCCTCCTCGGGCCGCCCGGGATGCTCGGTGCCCCAGCTTCCGAAGAGGAAGTAGAACGGGATCAGCATCAGGTCGAAGAAGAGGACGAAGAGGATCAGGTCCTGCGCCAGGAAGGCGCCGAGCACGGATGTCTCGGCGAGGCCGAACATGAGGAAGTAGAGCCGGGAGCGATCCGGCGGATTGAGCGCCGACCAGACGGTCCCTGCGAGCCAGAGGATCGTCGTCAGCAGTACGAGGAACAGGCTGATCCCGTCCACGGCGAGCTGGTAGCGGACGCCGAGCGTCGGGATCCAGCTCTCGTCGACCGTGTGCTGGAGGCCGCCGGAGGGGTCGAAGCCGATGACGATCGCGATCGCCATCGCGAGGGAGACCAGAGCGCCGATCGCGACGACCCAGCCCGAGATCCGGCCGGGGAGGAGCGCCGCGGCGAGCCCGAAGGCGAGGGGTGCCCAGAGGAGGATCTCGATCATCGCGCGCGTCTCATGACTGGAGGAGGAAGTAGAGGCCGAGACCGGCGAAGCCGGTCACGAGCAGGAGGGCGTAGGAGCGCAGGTACCCGGACTGGGCGCCGCGGACGCCGGCGCTCGCACCGCGGACCAGGTCCACCGCCGCGACCACG
>DASTAI010000404.1:0-3967 GCA_035712865.1 Solirubrobacterales bacterium | reverse complement strand
CCGGAGATCGAGATCGGATGCCAGCGAGGCATGTGCTCGGTGCACCACTCGATCATGTCGCCGACCAGCCGCATCGCCGGCTCGATCGGGAAGCACCACTCCTTCTGGGCGATGTACTCCTTGAGGATGTCCGTCTGGATCGTCCCCCCGAGACGCTCCGGCGGCACCCCCTGTTGCTCGGCCGTGGCGACATAAAAGGCGAGCAGGATCGCGGCGGGCGCGTTGATGGTCATCGACGTCGTGACCTTGCCCAGGTCGATGCCGGCGAAGAGCGTCTCCATGTCGTCGAGGGTGTCGATCGCGACGCCCTCCACCCCGACCTCTCCGAGCGAGCGCTGGGCGTCTGAGTCGAGGCCCATCAGAGTCGGCATGTCGAAGGCGGTCGAGAGCCCCGTCTGGCCGTGGTCGAGCAGGTAGTGAAAGCGCTCGTTTGTCTCCTCGGCCGTTCCAAAGCCGGCGAACTGCCGCATCGTCCAGAGCCGGCCGCGGTACATCGACGGGTAGACGCCGCGGGTGTAGGGGTACTCGCCCGGGTAGCCGAGGTCCCGCTCGGGGTCGGATCCCTCCCGGTCCTCCTCGGTGTAGAGCGGCCGGATCTCCTGCCCCGAGATGGTCTCGAAGAGCGCCTCGCGCTCCTCGAGCTTGGAGTACACCTCGGCCAGCCACTCGTGTGCGCGCCGGCGCGCTTCGGGCTCAACGGCCATGGGGAAAGTCTAGGTGCGTCCGGGGCGGCTCACGGCTCAGCGTCGCAGGTGAGGGCGCCTATAGACGACTCGGCGCCCGCCGTTCCGCCGGCGCGAGGCGAGTGCCCCCAGTCCGCCGGCGGCGGCGGCGAGCGCGGTCGCGCCGACGATCGCGAGCTTGCGGCCGAGCTTCTCGAAGCGCATCACCTGCCAGCCCTCCTGGCGCGCGATCTCGAGCAGTGGCCCGTCGGGGTTGACGACGACCGCGTGGCCGACCGCCCGCAGCATCGGCAGGTCGCTGACTGAGTCCGAGTAGGCGTAGGACTTGGCCAGGTCGATGTCGTGCCGAGCCGCGAACTGCTGCATCGCCTCGACCTTTCCGTGGCCGTAGACGAAGGGCCCCTCCATCTCGCCGGTGTACTTCCCATCAGGCCCGACCGCCCAGCGGGTCCCGATTCCGCCCTCCATGCCGAGGACGGCCGCCAGTGTCTTCACCAGGTCGTTGCCTGCCGCGCTGACGATGAACGTGGCTCGTCCTTCGTCCTGGTGCCGATGGACCTCGTCCAGCATCTGCGGATAGATCCGCGGCAGGATCCCCGCGAGCACCTCCGGCCCCATCCGCTCGACCTCTCGCTCAGGGATCTCGGAGAAGATCCGGCTCGCGACCTCGACCACGGCGTTCGTCTGTGCGTCCGACGAGCCCCGGAGCCGGTAGCGAAGGTGGTCGACGCCCCACCTGGCCAACTGGCGCCGCGGCACGAAGCCCTTGCGGTTGGCGACGCGCGCGAAGACCATGCCCGAGGAGCCGGCCATCAGCGTCTTGTCGAGGTCGAAGAACGCCGCCGAGTTCGACATCAGGCGCGGAGGATAGGAGCCCGCGCCGGTGCAGCGATGGGGCTAGGCCCCGTTCACCTCGACAACGATGGCGTCACCCTGGCCGCCACCCGAGCAGATCGCGGCGCAGCCGAGGCCACCGCCGCGGCGCTTGAGCTCGTGCACCAAGGCCCCGACGATGCGGGCGCCGGAGGCGCCGATCGGGTGGCCCAGCGCGATCGCGCCGCCGTTCACGTTCACGTTCTCCTCGTCGATGTCGAGCATTCGCATCGAGTTGATCGCGACCGACGCGAAGGCCTCGTTGATCTCCCAGAGATCGACGTCGGCGGCCTTCTTCCCGATCTTTTCCAGGGCCTGGATGGCCGCCCTCGCTGGGGTCTTGGCGAGATAGGGAAAGTCGTCGGCCACCTGGCCGTAGGCCAGGACCGTCGCGATAGCGGTCTTGCCGTTCTTGCTCGCCCACTCGTCGGAGGCGACCACGACAGCGCCGGCTCCGTCGTTCACCCCGGGAGAGTTTCCGGCCGTGTGAGTGGCGTCGTCGTCGCCGACCGCCCTGAGCTTCGAGAGGGCCTCGAGCGTCGTGTCGGGACGGATCGCCTCATCGGCAGCGACCTCATTCGTGCCCTTCTTCGACTCGATCGTGATCGAGACGATCTCCTCGGCCAGCTTGCCGTCCTCGGTCGCCTTGTGGGCGAGTTGGTGGGAGCGCTCCGCGAAGCGGTCCATGTCGGCGCGGGTGATCTCTAGCTCGTTCGAGACCTCGCTGGCCTCGTTGATCATCTGCTTCTCGGTGAAGGGGTTCGTGAGCCCGTCGTGGGTCATGGCGTCGACCGCCTTGACGTCCCCCATCCGGAAGCCGAAGCGGGCGCCCGGGAGCAGGTACGGGGCCTGGCTCATCGACTCCATGCCGCCGGTGACGCCTATCTCCAGGTCGCCGGCCCGAACGGCCTGGTCGGCGATTCCGATCGAGCGCATGCCCGAGGCACAGACCTTGTTGACGGTCTCCGAGGGCACCTCACGCGGGATGCCCGCCTTGATCTGGGCCTGGCGCGAGGGGATCTGTCCCTGCCCGGCCTGGAGCACCTGCCCGTAGACAACACCCTGGACGTCGTCGGCAGCGACGTCGGCGCGCTCGAGCGCCTCCGAGATCGCGGTGCCGCCGAGGTCGGTTGCATCGAGGGACGAGAGCCCGCCGCCCATCTTCCCGAAGGGGGTCCTGGCGGTGGAGAGGATGACCGTCTTCGACATCTGCGCCTTTCGTCTGCGCCCGAGGCCGGCCGGCCGGGCGGATTCCCAAGTTCGAGGGGGAAGGTTAGTGACCGTCTGTAATCTGGCGCTCCTTGCGAGTCGAGGTCGCCGACAAGCCGCTTTCAGAGGTCGATGCCGATCTCCTCGCCGTGCTGGTCTTCGACGGCGAGGACCTGCCCGAGCCGCTCGCCGGCGCTCCTGGGTCCGAGGACGTCAAGTCCGCCTACAGGAGGGCCACCCTCGTTCACCCGGGCACTCCGCGGCGCGCGCTGGGCGTCGGCCTCGGTGAGCGTGGCGACTTCCCACCCGAGCGTGCTCGGGGGGCCGCCGCGGTCGCAGCCCGTACGGCGGGCTCGATGGAGTCGACATCTCTGGCGCTGCGCGGGCCGGATGGAGACGACCCGGCCGGCACGGCCGCCGCGATGGTCGAGGGAGCGATCCTCGCCTCCTACCGCTTCGACCGCTTCAAGAGCAAGGGGGATGAGGAAGACGGGGACTCGAAGGCACTCGAGGAGATCACCGTCATCGGCGGCAGTGAGCTCTCGAAGTCGGTGGAGGCCGCGCGGATCGGCGCCGAGGCCGAGAACTTCGCCCGCGAGCTCCAGGACCTACCCGCCAACGTCGTCACGCCGAGCTACCTCTCCGGTCGGGCCGAGGCGATCGCGGAGGAGCACTCGACGGTCAGCGTCGAAGTCCTCGGTCGCGAGCAGATCAAGGAGAAGGGAATGGGAGGCCTCACGGCCGTCTCGCAGGGGAGTGCCGAGGAGCCGCAGCTGATCGTGCTGCGCTACTCGGGCGGCGGCGATGAGACGCTCGGCCTGGTCGGCAAGGGCGTGACCTTCGACTCGGGCGGAATCTCGATCAAGCCGGCCGGGGGCATGCAGGAGATGAAGATGGACATGTCGGGCGCCGCCGCGGTGCTCGAGACCGTCTCGGCGCTGGCGAAGCTCGATGTGCCGATCGACGTACTGGCGGTGATCCCCTCGACCGAGAACCTGCCGAGCGGCACCGCCGTCAAGCCCGGCGACATCATCACCCAGCTCAACGGCAAGACGGTCGAGGTCAACAACACCGACGCCGAGGGCCGCCTGATCCTCGCCGACGCGCTCTCCTACGCGGTCGAGCTCGGCGTCGATCGGCTCGTTGACCTGGCCACGTTGACCGGCGCGGTGGTCGTCGCCCTAGGCTCGACCTACGCGGGG
>DASTAI010000403.1:0-24250 GCA_035712865.1 Solirubrobacterales bacterium | reverse complement strand
GAAGCCGAGGAGCCACCCGATTCAGGTTGAGTGCCGGCGTCGAGGCCGAACAGCTCGCGAAGGGCGCTCACCTGGAGGTAGGCGTCCTCTCGATCGGCCGCCCCCTTCAGCCGCACCGTGGGCTCGTGGAGAAGTCGGTTGGCGATCGCACGGGCGAGCATCTCCACTCGCTCCCGGTCGGTCGCGGAGAGGCTCTCCCAGCGCGTCGCGTTCTCGGCGAGGACCTGGGAGACGATCGCATCCGCCCGCTCGCGCAGACCGGTGACGGTGGGCATCACCTCCTGGGCGCCGAGCCACCGCTCGAAGCGGGAGAGCTCAGCGTCGATGATCCCGCCCGCGCGTCGGGCCTCGGCCTCCCGGCCGGAGGCGTTGCGCTCGACGATCGCCTGCACCTCGTCCACGTCGTAGAGGCTCACACCCTCGATCTCACGGCATTCGGGATCGATGTCGCGCGGCACGGCCAGGTCGATGAGCAGGAGCGGCGCCCCGTCGCGCTGGCTCATCATCTGTTGGAGCTCCGAGCGCTCGATCAGGTGATGCGGCGAGTTGGTCGTCGAGACGACGATGTCGGCGCTTGCCAGCTGCGTCGGCAGCTCGTCGATCCGCACCGCGTTGCCACCGAACTTCTCCGCCAGTGAGATGGCCCTCTTGTAGCCGCGGTTGGCGATGAAGACGGCGTCGGAACCGCGCGCCGCGAGCGCTCGGGCGGTGAGCTCGGAGGTCTCGCCGGCGCCGATCAGGAGAACGCGCCGGGCGGAGAGGTCACCCAGGTTCCGCTGGGCGAGCTCGACGGCGACTGATGGAATCGAGACGCCCTTCTCGCCGACCGCGGTCTCGGTCCTCGCCCGCTTGCCGGCAGCCAGGGCTCCGCGAAACATCCGGTTCAGAATCGGCCCGGTGGCGCCCTCCACCAGCGCGAGCTCGTAGGCGCGCTTCACCTGGCCCTGGATCTCGGCCTCGCCGAGGATCATCGAGTCGAGACCCGCGGTCACCCGGTAGAGATGGCGGGCCGCATCGGGGCCGCGCAGCGAGTAGAGCGGGCCGAGCAGCTCGGTCGGCCGGATCCCGGCCTCGCGCGCCAGGACGCCCAGGCCGGCCGTCTCGGCCTCGACCGCGTCGGTGGTGACCAGATAGAGCTCCGTGCGGTTGCAGGTCGAGAGCGCGGCGGCCTCCGAGATCGGCTCCTCGGAGACCAGTGCGTTCAGAACTCCCGCCGCTCGACCCTCGGTCAGCGCCAGCTGCTCCCGAAGCGCGAGGGGGGCCGTTCGATGGGAGACCCCAAGCGTGAGCAGGCCGCTCATCGGGCCGCCTCCCTCTGGGTCTGCTCCCTGACGGAATCGATGTCGTGCTCACGTTCGTGGATCTCCCCGACGTCGTGGTCGCCCGGGCCGCGCCGCGGCCTCTCCGCCAGGTCGGCGAGCGAGCCGATCTCACGCTGGATGCGGCTCAGCTTCGCCGCCATGATCGCGACGTAGATAAGCAGCAGGAGCAGAAAGACGAGATAGGCACCGCCCACGTAGCGGTCGGAGTTCTCGATCGCCAGCAGGGGGATCACGCCGTGGCCTCCAGCGCCCTGCGGATCCGCTTGAGGTCGGACGAGGCGGCCTTGGAGTCGAGCTCGAACCAGACCAGGGTTGCCCAGAGCATCGCCATCCCGACCAGGCAGACGAGGAACGGCCAGAGCATCGAATCGGGCAGCCCGCCGGCGGAGGAGAAGGTTCGCGGATGAATCAGGGGCTGCGCCAGGCGGACGGCGAGGAAGTTGAGCGGGACGAAGGCGCCGGCTGTGATCGCGAAGACCGAGGCGTAGCGTGCCTGGCGGTCGCGATCCTCGATCGCATACCGCAGCGGGTAATAGGTGGCGTAGAGCAGGAAGACGATCAGGAAGCTGACAAGGGTCGGTTCCTTCCACTCCCACCACACTCCCCAGGAGCCCTTCGCCCAGATCGCCCCGGTGAGCAGCACGGCCAGCCCGAAGATCACGGAGATGTGGATCGAGACGTAGGAGCGGGCATCGTGCTTGGGATCGCCCGTCCGCAGGTGGCGGATGGCGTGGATCGCCGCGACGATCCAGCCGCACAGAGCCACGGTCGCGAGCGGCACGTGCAGGTAGAAGATCTTCTGGATGAAGCCCTGGTCGGCGTCCTCCGGCGCGGCGAAGAAGGCGAGGGCATAGCCGGCTCCCATCACGACAACGGTCGCGACGGCGAGGCGGCGCAGCGTTATCGAGTTGAGCGCGTTGGCCATCTGTCCCTGACTAGTCGTCGAGCAGGAAGTCGAAGGTCGCGTAACCGACCAGGAGGAAGATCAAATCGTAGAGGCCGAGCAAGGCGAGCCACGTACCGAAGCGCCCGTAGTCGGGGCCGCCCTCGGCCAGCAGATGCTCCCCCGCCCCAGCGGCGGCGATCACCAGTGGTACGAGCAGTGGCAGCAGGATGAGAGGCGCGAGCAGGTCCCGCGCGCTCGACATCGTCGCGATGGTCGAGATCACGGTCCCGGATGCCGCCAGGCCGATGTCAGCCAGCAGGAGGACGAGGGCGAAGGGGAGGAGCCCCGAGGCCGAGTCGAGGAAGAAGAGAGCGAAGATCGGGACCGCCACCAGCTCCAGGACGACGAGGTAGATCACCAGGGCGCTGGCCTTCGCCGCGAAGAGGACGGTGCCGTCGACCGGCGCCAGCCGGACAAGGTCGAACCCACCCTCCTCGCGCTCGGCGAGGAAGAGCCGGTTGATGGCCAGCAGCGCCGCGAACAGCAGGGTCGGGACCAGGACCCCGGCGGCCAGCTCTCCGGAGAGCTGCTCCCGATCGAGGC
This sequence comes from Solirubrobacterales bacterium, assembly GCA_035712865.1. Lineage (GTDB taxonomy): Bacteria > Actinomycetota > Thermoleophilia > Solirubrobacterales > 70-9 > DASUPK01. The sequence continues at coordinate 21,439 of DASTAI010000403.1, read as the reverse complement.
CGAAGCGGAAGATCACGAAGGCGGTGACGGCGAAAAGCGCCATCGCTGGAATCGAGCGGAGCGTTCGCAGCTCGACTCGGAGGTCCTTGCGCAGCAGTGCGGCGAAGGCGGTCATCCCAGCTCCACCACGAAGTCGGAGTCCTCGGTCGCCGCCCCCCGGTCGTGGCTGACCACCACTCGGGTGCGGCCGTCTCCGGCGACGATCAGCGGGGCGATCTCCCTGCGCGCCTCCGGGTCGAGATGGGCGTCGGGCTCGTCGAAGAGCAGCAGCGGAGGCTCGTGGAGGATCGCGCGGCAGATGTCGATCCGCTGCCTCATCCCCGCGCTGAGCTCGGCGACGCGATCGCCGGCTCGGGCGCTCATGCCGACCGCGTCGATCAGCCTGTCGATCCTCGGCCCGGCCGTCTCTTCGTCGATCCCGTTGAGGGCGGCGGCCAGCTGCAGGTTCTCGCGCGGGCTCAGGTCGCGGTAGAGCAAGGGCTCGTGGCCGAGGTAGCCGACCTTCCCGCGGAGACGGTGGTTCTCCTTCGGCAGGCTGAGGCCGAGGACCGAGACTTCGCCGGCGGTCGGGCGCAAGAGCCCGGCGAGGATTCGCAGCAGGGTGGATTTCCCGGAGCCGTTGGGGCCCAGGACCGCGACGCTCGCGCCGGCCTCGACTCTCAGGTCGAGCCCATCGAGGGCCGTCCGGTCGCCGAAATCGCGCCTCAGCCCGGAGAGCTCGATCGCGGGATCGAGCGCCCGGTTCCGGGTTGGCGCCTCAGCCGAGCGACCTTCCACGGCCGTCCGCTCCATCATCGGAGCCGAATCTAGAGGGTTGCGGAGGAGCGGGGAACGGGCGCGCTAGGCGCGCAGGCAGTAGCCGTAGGCGGTGAGGGTGGCCCCCGAGCCCCAGTTGTAGCCGGAGGCCGACCAGGTCCCGTCCTGGTTGATCAGGCCGTTCGTCAGGAAGGTGGTGACCGAGCCGTTGCTCGAGAAGCCGCCGGCCGTCAGCCGCGTACCCGGCGGGCACGTCGGCGTGGTGGCGGTGCCGACACCCACGCCGAGGGCCGTCGACTGCGAGACCTCGGTGATCAGCGGCCGCTTGCTGCGCGTGCAGTAGGCGATCGCGGTGAGCTCGCCGCCGAAGTGTCCGAAGGCATGCCCGACCACCCGCCAGGACTTGGCGGAGATGGCACGGGACTCGATCACGTAGTTGCCGCCCTGCGAGATGAAATCGGTGCGCTGGAAGCCGCCGGAGAAGAGGTGACGGCGGCCCGGACAGGTCGCGACGACGGTCTTGGTCTGCCCGGGCTTCACGTACTTCGTCCTGTGCGGCGGGGTCACGTGCCCGATCCGGGGACCGCAGGTGACCTGCAGGGTCACGTTCCGCGCCTGGGTGCTGCGGTGGTCGGGGTCATAGAGGACCGCCGTCACGTGCCAGCCGCGCTGGACGCCGAGCCGCTCGTAGGAGTGGGGGTAGACGCCCTCGCCGCCGGCGGTCGGGGGCGGGTCACTGGTCATGCCGCCGCCGAGCGGGCGCTGCTTGCCGGGGCAGCCGACCGTCAGCCGCCGCTTCTCGTCCGGCCTCGAGAGGGTGAAGCTCTTGCTCCGCATCGTCACCGCGCCGGAGACCTTCGCCTTCGAGCTGTGGGCGCCGCCCGCGAAGGCCGAGCTCGCGCTGAGGACGCCGAGCAGCACGGCCAGAAGTCCGGTGGCCGTGAGCAGGGGGCGGAAGCGTGGGTTTGAAGTCATTCCCTGTTGATTGCCATCGACAATTCGCTGGCAGATCCTTGAGCGACGGTGAGCTTTTTTTTGGCCCTTTCGGCGTCCCCAGGCCGTCCACTCAGGACAACCCGGTCGGGCCGCAAAGATCATGCAGACGGCGTAGGACGCACCCCGTCCGTTTGACGCTTGCTCGTCAAAACCTTCCTCTTTCGTTGCTTACGGGGTTAGCTGACGGGCTCGCGCTGAAAGATCGCGCTACGCGGCGTACTGCCCGCGATTCGCCCCAACTCTTGGTTCCCCCGATCTCCGTTCCTTCCTGGACGGAGACTCAGCGGAAATGCGCGCAACAGGTTAGCAAGGCATCAAGCCCGCACACCCAGTATTCGTTTCACGTTTTTCAAATCTGCGGGCAAAATCCGCCAAATCGGACCGCTGCGATTCTCCTAGGCGCCCTTTCGCAGGGTTCGCCGTGTCACCTCGACCAGCGGGCGGATTCCCTCCCGCAGCGCCTGCAGCCTGTTCCCGTTGCGGCCGTAGAGCAATTGCGCCGAGTAGCGAATCGCGTCGCCGAGGTTGCGGTCGTATGGCTGCCACCACATGTCGCGGGTCCAGCCGGGCTCCCAGGCGAGCTGCTTGACGTTCACGCACTCGTAGAAGCCGAACTTCGAATGCGAGCGGCCGAGCCCGGACTCCTTGACGCCGCCCCAGGCGCAGACGCAGGCGCCGTGCGAGAAGGAGTGGTCGTTGATCCAGACCATTCCGGATTCGATCTCGTGCGCGATCCGCTCGCCCTTGGCTCGGTCCTTGGTCCAGACCGATGCGCCGAGGCCGAACTGGGAGTCGTTGGCGAGCTCGATCGCCTCCTCCTCGGAGTCGACGGTCACCACGGGCAGCACCGGCCCAAAGATCTCCTCCTTCATGATCCGCATCTCGTGGGTGACGCCGGTGAGGACGACCGGTGCGATGAAGCTGCCGGTCATCCCCTCGACCTTGGTCGGGCCACCGGTGAGCTTCGTAGCGCCGTTCTCGATCGCGTCGTCGACCAGCTCGTTGACGATCTTCGCCTGCTCCTCCGAGACCATCGGCCCGATCTCGGTCGTCCACTCGCGCGGGTCACCGACACTGAGGCGCTCGGTCTCGCGGACCAGGCCCTCGAGATAGGCGTCGGCCACGTCCCTGTGGACGTAGACGCGCTCGATCCCCGAGCAGGTCTGGCCGGCGTTGGCGAACCCGCCCCACACGGTCCCCGAGACTGCGTTGGCGAGGTCCGCGTCGGGGCAGATGATCGCGGGGTCCTTGCCGCCGAGCTCGAGCACCGATCCCTTCATCCGCTTGGCGCATTCGACGCCGACCTTCTGCCCCACCTCGACGGAGCCGGTGAAGAAGATTTTTCCCGCCGTCGACTTGACCAGCGCGTCGCCGATCCTGCCGCCGCCGTGAACCGCGCGGACGAGGCCCTCGGGAAGACCGGCCTTCTCGAAGACTTGGCGGATCCGATCGCCGATCAGAGGTGTCAGGCTGGCCGGCTTCAGCACCACGCCGTTGCCGGCCATCAGCGCGATCGCGACCTCGCCAAAGGGGATCGACCAGGGGTAGTTCCAGGGAGCGATCACTCCGACGACCCCGATCGGCTCGTAGGTGAACTTGCCGCTCTTCGACTTCAGGAAGATCGGCATCGACTGCTTCTCGTCGGCCAGGATCTCCGGGCCGTTGTCGGCGATCCACTTCAGCGAGTCGACGGTGGGGAGGAGCTCCATCGTGTAGCTCTCGACCCGCGGCTTGCCCTGCTCGTTCGTGAGCAGCTGGGCCAGGTCGTCCATCTCCTCGAGCACGACGTCAGCGGCCCGCCGGAGGTACCGCGCGCGGTCCTCCAGCGTGAGGGCGGCCCAGAACGGCTGGACCTCGACCACGTCATCGACGACTCCCTGCACCTTCGACGGGGTGAGAGTCTCGACGCTTCCGATCAGCTCCCCGGTCGCCGGGTTGAAGGACTCGAGCCCATTGGAGGCCGACTTCTTCTGCGACGTGGCCTTCTTCGCCGAGGCACCGTTGCGGCTTCCTCCATCGCCCCCCGATTTGCGGCTGGTGCTGGTCCTGCTCGAGCTGGCCTCCATCGCTGTGACTTCCTCTCGTTGCTTGCGCTCGGTCGAAGCCGATTCTACGGTGGCGGACAGCGGCCTCCCGCCGAGGCCGCTGTCTCTCTCCTCCCTGCTCCTTTGTCCGACGAAAGATGTGGAGGCCGAGAGCAATCCCCGAGCTCCCGGCCTCCGTGTCCACTCCCCGGCTTTTTACGCGCCGGCTCCGGCGAACCGCACGAATGCCAGAGCGTCAGACGTCATTGAGAACACCCCCTGTTGGGAAAGTTGCGCCGGAGCGGGATCGGGTCTCGAGCCCTCTTAATCTGGCGCTAACGGTTGCCGTCCGACCGGCCCAGGCGCTCCCGCAGCCACTCCAGGCGCTTGGCCAGCTCCGCCTCGAAGCCGCGGCCCGTCGGCTCGTAGAAGCGCTCGCCCCGGACCGCCTCCGGCGCAAGTGGCTGGTCGCTGACGGCGTCGGGCTCGTCGTGCGGATACCGGTACCCCTCACCCCTGCCGAGCTTGCGGGCGCCGGGGTAGTGGGCGTCCTGAAGGTAGGGCGGCGGCTCTGCCGCGCCGTGCTCGCGGACGTGCGCTGAGGCTCGCGAGATCGCCCTGGTCGAGGCATTCGACTTGGGGGCCAGCGCGAGGTAGGCGGCCGCCTGGGCCAGATTGAGGGCGCACTCGGGCAATCCGACACGATCGACGGCCTGAGCGGCGGCGTTGGCGACGAGCAGTGCCTGCGGGTCGGCGTTGCCCACGTCCTCGGAGGCGAAGATCACCATCCGGCGCGCGATGAAGCGAGGGTCTTCGCCGCCCTCGAGCATCACCGCCAGGTAGTAGATGGAGGCGTCGACGTCCGAGCCGCGGGTCGCCTTGATCCAGGCCGAGATGTAGTCGTAGTGGCGGTCGCCCTCGCGGTCGTAGAGCAGCGCCTTGCGCTGCAGGGCATCCTCGGCCGCGGCGATCGACACCTCGCCTTCCCCGGCCGACACGGTCGTCTCCACGGCGCGCTCCAGGGCGGCCAGCGCGACCCGGGCGTCGCCGCCCGACCGGCCGGCGAGGATCGCGAGCGCATCGTCGGGGACGGTCGGCGCATCCCGAATGCCGCGCTCGTCGCGCAGCGCCCGCCGCAGCAGGTCTTCGATCTCATCGTCGTTGAGCGGGCGGAACTCATAGATCTGGGTGCGGGAGAGGAGAGCCGAGTTGACCTCGAAGTACGGGTTCTCCGTGGTGGCGCCGATCAACGTCAACAGCCCGTCCTCCACCGCCGGCAGCAGCGCATCCTGCTGTGCCTTGTTGAAGCGGTGGATCTCATCCAGGAAGAAGATGGTCGGCCGTCCGGAGGCCCTGCGCTCCTCGGCGCGCGCGATCACCTCTCGTACCTCGGCACGCCCGGCGTTGACCGCGGAGAGCTCCTCGAAGGCGCCCTCGACCCGGGCGGCGATGATCCTCGCGAGGGTCGTCTTGCCTGTGCCGGGGGGCCCGTAGAAGATGGCCGAGTGGGGCTCGCCGGATTCGATCGCGACGCGAAGCGCCGAGCCCTCCCCGAGCAGGTGGGACTGCCCGACGAACTCGTCGAGATCCCGCGGCCGCATGCGGGTGGCGAGTGGGGCATCGTCCGGCGGCACGCCCGTGCGAGGTGTTTCGCCACCGGCCTCGAAGAGTCGCTCGCTCATGCCCGGTCGGCGGCCAGGCGTTGAGCCGCCTCCATCGCCTCCTCGACGGTTACGTAGACGTGGAACCTGGTTGCCCGGCCGTCCCTCCACTCGTAGAGCCAGCCGAAGACCTGGTCGATCTCGAGGCCACTCGAGGCGCCGCGCCCGGTGACGTGCGCGGGTACGACCAGCACCGACTCGTCCACCTCGACCATCTCTCCGAGCTCGAACCGTTCCTCCGACCAGGCCTCCCGCCACTGGTCGATCCAGCGGCGAAAACCCTCGTAGCCGTAGTAGGTGCCCGAGTTGACGATGCCCGGCGCTCCGTAGATCTCCCCCTGGGGATCGATCGATTCCCGCACCTTGTCCTCGTCGCCCTGCTCGTAGGCGGCGAGCATCTCGTACACGCGCTGGACATTCGGATTCGTCATGCGCTTTCCAGTATGAACCCGGCGCATGGCGCCGCTGAGTGTGATCGCACGGGAGTGGCTGCGAATCGGGCTGATCGGATTCGGTGGCCCGCCCGCGCACATCAGCCTGCTCCGCGATCTGGTGGTACGCCGGAAGGGCTGGATGGATGCGCGCTCCTTCGAGGACGCGAACGCGGCCTGCTCCCTGCTGCCGGGCCCTGGCTCCACTCAGCTCGCGATCTTCTGCGCCTACCGCGTGGGCGGGCCGGCGGGCGCTGTGATCGGCGGTCTCTGCTTCGTGGTCCCCGCGGTCGTGATGGTGCTCCTTCTCTCAGTCGTCTTCCTGGCGTCGGCCCCACCGGAGTGGGTTCTGGGAGCCGGGGCCGGTGCGGGTGCGGCCGTAGCGGCGGTGGCCGTGCGCGCGGGCGGCGACCTGGTGGGCCCCAGCTACCACCACGCGATGGAGGGGCATGGGCACCGGCTTCGCTGGCTGGCGTATCTGCTCGCCGGGATCGTCGCCGCGGTCGCGATCGGGCCCTACCTGGTCCTGGTCCTGGTCGCCTGCGGGCTGTTCGAGCTGGTCCGCCGAAGCTGGTTCGACGGGAGTGTCTCGAGCTGGACCCCGGCGGGGGTGCTCGTGGGGACGGCGTCGACAGGTGGCATCGGCGCACTGGCCTGGACCGCGTTCAAGGTCGGCGCCCTCTCCTTCGGAGGAGGCTTCGTGATCGTCCCGTTGATGCAGGGGGACGCGGTCGATGTCTACCACTGGATGACCGACGCCCAGTTCCTGAACGCGGTCGCGATCGGCCAGGTCACTCCCGGCCCGGTGGTGGCGACCGTGGCCGCCGTCGGCTACGCCGCGCACGGCGTCGGTGGAGCGCTTCTGGCGGCGGCGGTCGCCTTCGCGCCCTCGTTCTCCTTCATCCTGCTCGGAGGCGGTCGCTTCGAGAGGCTGCGCGGCAACGAGAAGGCCAGGGGGTTCCTCGACGGAGCCGGGCCCGCGGCGATCGGCGCGATCCTCGGCTCCGCCGTCACCCTCGCCGGTGGGATCGACGAGGGCTGGCAGATCGCGATCCTGGCGGCGGCCGCGATCGCGCTGCTGCTCTTGCGGAGAAGCGTGGTGGCGACACTGGTGGCGGCCGGCGCGCTGGGCGCGGTGCTCGCCCTGGCGGGCGCCCCACTTCCCTAGACCGGGGCCTGGTGGCCGCTAGGCTGGCCGTATGGAGGAGGGCATCGCCATTACGGCAGTCCCGGAGAGCCTCGGCCCTTCCGCGGTGGAGCTGCTCGGTCGCCTGATCCAGATGAACACCGTCAACCCGCCCGGCAACGAGGGCGGGGGCCAGGAGATCCTGCGGGAGCGGCTGCGCGCGGCGGGCTTCGAGTGCGAGCTCTTGGAGGCCGAGCCGGGGCGGCCGAACCTCGTCGCGCGGCTGCGCGGCAGCGAGGACGGGGCGACGCTCGCCCTGCTCGGTCACATGGACACGGTCAGGGCCGATCCCGAGGAATGGAGCTTCGATCCCTGGGCGGGCGACGTGGTCGACGGCTGGGTCCGTGGCCGCGGGGCGCTCGACATGAAGGGACAGGTGGCGTCCGAGGCCGCGGCGTGCATCGCGCTCGGCGAGAGCGGCTGGCGCCCGGCGGGTGAGCTGCTGCTGATCGTCACCGCGGACGAGGAGGTCGGCGGTGGGCTTGGGACTCACTGGCTCTGCGAGGCGCACCCGGACAAGGTGCGCGCCGACTTCGTCGTCAACGAGGGCGGCGGCGAGCACGTCGAGCTCGCCGGACGCCGTCACTACGCGCTCAGCGTCGGCGAGAAGGGCATCTTCCGCATGAGGCTGCATGCGCATGGCCGCGCCGGCCACGCCTCGGTCCCCCGCATCGGAGATAACGCACTGCTGAAGCTGGCGGGCTACATCTCGGCGCTGTCCGAGCAGCCGCAGCCAGAGCCGACCGAGGTCGGCGAGGCGCTGCTCGAGGAGCTGCTGGGTGAGCCGTTCACGGGCGAGGAGGGAATCAGGAATGGACTGGAGCGCCTGCGGGGAGAGCAGCCGCTTCTGGCCGACTTCCTGGTCGAGCCGATGCTGAGCGTGACGCTGACGCCGACGATCGCGCAGGGGGGCAAGAAGGCCAACGTGATCCCGTCGGAGGCCGAGGTGCTGATCGACTGCCGCGTCCCACCCGGCTACGGAGAGGAGCAGGCACTCGCGGCGCTGAAGTCGGTGATCGGCGAGGGGGACTACAGCGTCGAGTTCAGCGAGGCGGTGGTCGGCAACGCCTCCCCGCTGGAGTCGCCTCTCGCCGACGCGATCCGCGATTGGCTTGGCGAGGTCGATCCCGGCGCGGGGATCGCGCCGATCGTCATGCCGGGCTTCAGCGACAGCAACCCGTTCCGCACCGCCTTCCCAGACGCGGTGGTCTACGGCTTCTGCCCGCATCGCGAGATCGGCCTGCTCGAGTCCGCGCCCCTGATCCACGCTCCCGACGAGCGGATCCCCGCCGCCGATGTGGAGCTGGCGGCGGGCTTCTTCTACGAGCTGCCCCGGAGGATGCTCGGGTGAGCGACTCCGGCCACAACGGCGACATGAGCCAGAACGGCGGCGGGGCGATCGAAGACCAGGAGCACTATGTCCTGCGTCTCGGGGGCATGGCTCTGCGCAACGGACTGCTGATTCACGGGCCCACCTCCTGGGCGGTGGCAGCCCGGGACGAGAATGGAGAGATTCAGGTCGCCTCGGGACCGAAGCCGGCGCTCGCGCCAGATCTCGCCGTCCGGGTCCCGCTTCTGCGCGGGCCTCTGCGCCTCGCCGAGGCGTTCATCCTGATCCCGATGGTGCGGATGCGCCTGCGCTCCGCAAGGCTGCCGTTCGAGGACGTGCGGGTCATCGCGGCGATGCTGATCGCCTCGACCGCCGGACGGGCGCTCCGCCGCCGCCGCTCGAGCGCGGCGAACGAACTGATGCAGGCCGCCCTCGGCCTGGCACCAGCGATGGTTGCGCTCAGCGACCGCAATCTGGCCGCCTACCACGGCGTCGAGCACAAGGCGATCGGCGCGTACGAGGCCGGCTCCGACGATCCGGCCTCGGCGACCAAGGAGCACGACAGGTGCGGATCCAACCTCGTGGTCCCGATGCTGGTTCTCTCGGCCGCCGGGCAGCTGCTGCTGGAGCGGACGCTCGAGAGCCCCGGGCCGCTGGCCCGGGCGGCCGTCGGAGTGGCGAGCGCTTCGCTCGCCGCGGAGATGTTCGCCTGGAGCGACCGGAACCCTGAGACCTCGGCCGCCCGCGCGTTCCACCGCCCCGGGCACGAGATCCAGCGGTTGATCGCGACCAAGGAGCCGACGCCGGAGCAACTGGAAGTCGGCATCGCCGCGCTCGGCGAGATCCTTCGCGTCGAGCAGGAGGCCGAGACTCGCAGCGGGCCTAGCGATCCTCTGCCCGCTACGTAGACTGCACGCCCCATGCTCGGCCGGATCGACCACATCGGCGTCGCCACCGACGACCTCGACGGAGCCATCGAGCTCTACGAGGAGACTCTCGGGATGCCGATCGCCCATCGCGAGACCGTCGAGAGCCAGGGCGTGGAGGCGGTGCTGCTCGATGTCGGCGACGGGCATGTCGAGCTGCTGCGACCGCTCGGCCCGGAGACCCCGGTGGGCAGGTACCTGGAGCGCCAGGGCCCGGGACTGCATCACGTCGCCTACGCGGTCGACGACATCGAGGGCGTCCTCGGCAGCCTCAAGGAGGCCGGGGTCGAGTTGATCGACGCCGAGCCGCGTATCGGAATCCGCGACTCGCGGGTCGCCTTCGTGCATCCCAAGTCCACTGGCGGGGTGCTGACCGAGCTCGTCGAGCCGGCGGAGGCCCACTGATGGCGTCCGGACGGGTGGAGATCGGCTTCTCCGGCGGCCAGGTCGTCGCCGTGAGGATGAGCGACGACAAGGTTCAGGATCTGCGCAAGAAGCTCGACAAGGCGGACGGCTGGACGGACATCGAGACCGAGGACGGCAGCGTCGCCCTCGACCTCCGCGAGGTCGTCTTCCTTCGCGGCGCCCCGGGCGAGCACCGCATCGGCTTCACCGGATGAGGCCTCGCCACCTGGCGATCGCCGGCGCGGCAGCCGTCGCCGGGGCCGCCATCTGGTGGCGTAAGAACCCGTCGGCGTGCCCCTACTCGCAGCGCTTCTGGGTGGAGGCGCCTCACCCGGTTATCACACGTGCCCGCTTGAGGGAGACGCTCGAGCCCGCTCCGGGCGAGCGGATCCTCGAGGTCGGCCCCGGTACCGGCTACTACACGCTCGACGTCGCCGACTGGGTGAAGCCCGACGGCCAGGTGGACATCCTCGACCTCCAGCAGGAGATGCTCGACCACGCGATGCGCCGCGCCGGCGAGCGCGGCCTTGCGAACGTCACCCCGACCCGGTCCGACGCGAGCTCGATGCCGTACGAGGACGGGACCTTCGACGGCGCCTACCTGGTCACCGTGCTGGGTGAGATCCCTGACCAGGACGCTGCGATTCGTGAGCTGGCGCGCGTGCTGAAGCCGGGCGGCCGCCTGGTCGTCGGTGAGCTGATCGGCGATCCGCACTACGTGCGTCTGGCGCCGATGCGCCTGCGGGCGAGCGGGGCGGGACTGGCCTACGAAAGCCGAGTCGGGAACGCGCTCGGCTACTTCGCCCGCTTCAGGAAGATGTAGGCCGCTCGGCGAGGGCGGTCCAGAGCCGCTCCTCGGCGTCGAGCACCCGCCCAGCCTCTTCTTCGATCACCCGCCAGTGCTCGGGATCGGGCTGCTCGGGCTCGCTCGCCGTTCGCGCGCCTGTGGCGAGCCGGCTCCAGTCCTCGGCCGCCTCGGCGGCGATCTCCGACTCGTCGTAGCCGGCCTCGGCGAGGAAGCGTGAGTACATCCTGCGGAAGTTGCCGCCTCCGGTCCCGCGGCGCTCGATCACCTGGTAGAGGAAGCGAGCACACCACTGCCAGTCCTCCGCCACCTGCGGCCAGTCGCCGACCTCCGCAGCGAAGCGGCGTAGCGCCGGCAGCCCTTCGAACTCCCCCAGAGGAGGCTCGAGCATCTGGCTCGCCGCCCGCTCGATCGCCTTTGGAGCCTGGGCGAGCAGCTCGTCGCGATCGATCTCGGTTCCCTCTGGCAGGTCGATGGCGTGCCCCTCGAGGGGGAAGATCGGCTGCTCGGAATGTCGCGCCTCGCGCAGGCCCTCCAGCGAGGTCGTCTGCAGGTCCTCGAAGGCGGTGTCCGAGAGCCACGCGAGCTCCTCGTCATAGCCGGCCAGAACCACGGCGTGACCGGGGAAGTGGGCCGAGCGGCCGTAGTGGTCGAGGTAGTAGAGGTCGGTGAGGAGCACCAGCGGCCGCCCCTCGTCGACGGCCTCTCTGGCCATGGTCCACGAGGCATCCGGATCCGCGTCGGTGCGGAGCCGCAGGGGCGCTCCGGTCAGCTCGAGGAAGTTCTCCTCGAGGCGCATGGTGCGGCCATTGGTGAACCGCGACGGGGAATGCTCGTCGAGGACGACGTAGTAGAAGCAGGCGCCGGCGCCGAGGCCGAACGCCATCTCCTCGGAGATCTCGATGCCGTGGAACCCGAGCAGGTTCCGGAGCGCGGTCGAGCCGCAGTGGTTGCCCGGCACATGCCGGTAGCCCGGGACCATCACCCTGTTCACGGTTTCGGCCACGGAGCGATTGTTGCGGATCAACTCGTTCGCGCCCGCAGCCGCAGGTATTCGGCCCGGTCCTTGAAGCTGCGCCGCATCTCCGAGGTGATCTCCCCGAGGAACTCCTCGCGATAGGTCGAGTCGGTGAACATCGCGATCGCGAAGTAGAAGCCCGAGAAGGAGGCGAGGCCGACGGCGACGCGGAGCAGCTGGCTGGTGAGCTCGAGCCGCTCGCCGAAGAGGTGGAGGTGGAAGAGCTCGTGCCCAGGGGTGCCCAGCCACTGGTCGCGGAGCGTCTCGTCCACCACCAGAACCCCGAAGACGGTGAGGAAGGCCGCGACCATCAGGCTCACCAGGAGCACCTGGATCGCCTGGCTCACGAACATCACGAGCTCGACGTTGACCAGCTGCTCGCGGCGGAGCGGGGCGCTCTGCTGACCGACCTCGTCCTCGATCGAGCGGGCCTCGCGCGGGAGGCGAACGGTGAGGAAGGCGGCGGTGAGCAGCGCGAGCAGCGAGATGGTCAGCGCGTAGATGCCCCTGGTGGGGTTGGAGAAGATGCCCCAGAGCTCCTGCGTGGGGAAGGAGAGGAGCACGAAGATCGCGAGCAGGGGGACCGCCCGTGCGAGGAGCGTCAGCGCCGAGCGAAGCTGCGACACGATCCGCGTCAGAGCCCAGCGCACGATCGAGAACAGGCCGAGCCCGACGACGGCGTAGATCAGCAGGAGCAGCAACAGGTTCGCCCCCGCGGTGAGGAGCGCGCTGCCCACCTGCCCGCCGAAGATCAGCGGCAGGACGGCCGGTATCAGAACGAAGCCGGCGAGCTCGGTTCTGCCGAGGTGCTCCGGTATCGCGCGGGGCGGCCTGCCGCGAGCGAGGTTCAGCAGCGCGATCGCCGCCAGGATGATCGCGAGTCCTCCCGCGACGGCCAACAGGTTCTGCCACCAGGTCCAGTCCAGGTTGCCGGCACCGAGCAGCTCCCCGACCAGCACCAGGCCGAGCAGCGGCGCCGCCCGGTTGAAGACGTCCTCGTAGGGTGAGATGTCCTCGCTGAAGAGCGGCAGGCCGGCGCGCCGGAAGGAGCGCTCGTACTCCTCCAGGCGCTCGGAGTCGGAGGCCATCCAGCCCGATTCTGACCTCGGGTGCGGCGGCCAATCTATGCTGCGCCGCCGTGCTCGCCCGCCTCGACCAGCGCCTGCTCTACACGATGAGAACCCGTTTCCACGGTCCCAGCGCGGAGGCCATCGCGAAGGCGCTCGGCAGGGCGGGCTCCTGGGGGGCGATCTGGATCGCGATCGGAATCGTCATGTCCTTCGTCGACCCGGACAACGGCGAGGACTGGGTCCTCGCGGGGCTGCTCGGACCGATCGCGATCGGCGTCAACTACATCGTCAAGCTGATCGTGCGGCGGCCGAGGCCCGTGCTCCAGGGACTGCCGCCGCTCGGCGGCGCTCCGAGCTCGCTCAGCTTCCCCTCCGGCCACGCCACCTCCTGCTTCGCCTGCGCCACCGCGATGACCCGGATCGCGCCGGAGGCCGCGGTCCTCTTCATCCTCGCCGTAGCGATCTCGGTCGGTCGCCCGTACCTCGGCATGCACTATCCGTCCGACGTCGTCGGCGGCGTGGTGCTCGGCGTCGCCCTCGGCCTGGTCGCGCCCCTCTAGGAGACCCGCCGATGCCGATGAAGATCGGGATCGTGGGCATGCCCAACGCGGGCAAGTCGACCCTGTTCAACGCCCTGACCGCGGCCGGAGCCGAGACGGGCGACTACCCGTTCACCACGGTCGAGCCCAACGTCGCGGTAGTCAGCGTCCCCGACGAGCGGCTCGAACGGGTGGCCCAGATGCTCCGGTCCTCCGAGGTCGTCCGGGAGACGATCGACTTCCACGACATCGCGGGCCTCGTCAAGGGCGCCTCCCAGGGGGAGGGTCTCGGCAACCAGTTCCTCGGATCGATCCGGGAGACCGACGCGATCTGCCACGTCATTCGTGCGCACGGCGCGGGCTCGGTCGCGCACCCGGAGGGCCGGGTCGATGCCGTGGCGGACGCGGAGCTGATCGAGACCGAGCTGCTGGCGGCCGATCTGGAGTCGGCCGAGCGGCGGCTCGAGCGGATCACGAAGCAGGCGCGCTCGGGCGACAAGGAGGCGGTCGCTGAGCGGGATTGGCTCGAGGCGGTGGTACAGGCGCTCTCGGCCGGGCGGCCCGCGCGCGAGGTTCCGGTGCCCGAGGCCGCTCCCGACGCCCTGCGGAAGCTCTCGCCGCTCACCGCCAAGCCGGTCCTCTACGTCGCCAACGTCGACGAGGGGGTCACGGACGCACCTCCGGACCTGCTCGCCCACGCCGAGCGGATGAAGGCGAAGGTCGTCGTCATCTCGGCGCGCGTGGAGGCCGAGCTGCGGGAGCTCGATCCGGGCGAGGCCGAGGAGATGCGCCACGAGCTCGGCGTCGAGCGCTCCGGGCTCGAGCGATTGATCCGCGCCGCCTTCGAGCTCCTGGACCTGATCAGCTTCTTCACCGCGGACACCGACAAGGAGGCGATGGCTCGGACCCTGCCGCGCGGCGGGACGGCCTACGACGCGGCGGGACGGGTGCACGGCGACATCCAGAGGGCGTTCATCCGCGCCGAGGTGATCGCCTGGGACGAGCTGGTGGATGCAGGGGGCTACGCGGCCGCACGAGAGCGCGGCACCCTGCGCATCGAGGGCCGCGACTACGTCGTCCGCGACGGCGATGTCGTGCACATCAGGACCTAGCGAGGCCGGCGCCGGACTAGAGTCGCCGGCATGGATGCGCCGCAAGCAACGGGCGATCGACTTGGCGTGGTCTACGGCTACAGCCTCCCCGAGGGAGCGCACCCGGTCCAGGGGGAGCGGATCCGGGTCGAGGCCGGCGGCGAGCGCCCGGTCGAGGCGATCGACGGCGGCGAGATCGTGGCGCTTCCCCGACACGGATTCGACCGAGCCATCCCGGCTCCCCTGGTCGACCACCGCGCCAACATCCGGGCGCTCTGCGAGCTGGGTTGCGGGCGGGTTCTCGCGCTCGGCTCTGCCGGGAGCCTGCGGCCCGAGCTCGAGGTCGGCTCCTTCCTCTGCCCGGACGACTTCTACGCGCCCGAGACGGCGCCGAGCTTCTACGACGATCCACGGGGCCACTCGGTCCCGGGCTTCGACCCGGGTTGGCGCGAGGCGATCATCGCTGCCTGGCCCGAGGGCGGCGAATCCGAGCTGATCGACGGTGGGGTTTATGCGCAGACGATCGGCCCGCGGTTCGAGACCGCGGCGGAGGTGAGGGCCCTGGCCAGGGTGGCCGACGTGGTGGGCATGACGCTCGCGGCCGAGACCATCCTGGCGCGCGAGGCGTCGGTCGCCCATGCGGCGATCTGCTCGGTCGACAACCTCGCCAACGGGATCTCGGAGGAGCCGCTCACCGTCGAGGAATACCAGCGTGGCCGGGACGCCACGGCGGCGCAGCTGCGGGCGTCGCTCGAAGTCGTCCTGCCCGCTTTGGCAACCGGGTCGGCTCCGTGAGCCTCACCGTCACCGGCGCTCTGCTCGAGGGTCAGGCGGTTGGCCTCCGCGAGGAGGACGGCGTCATCGCCGAGATCGGGCCCTCGGTCGAACCGAGGATCGGCGAGGACGTGATCGACGGTGACGGCCTCCTTCTCTGTCCGCCGATGGTCAACGGACACACGCACGCGGCGATGACGCTCTTCCGCGGCTTCGGCGACGACCTGCCGCTGATGGAGTGGTTGCGCCGGAAGATCTGGCCGGCGGAGGCGAAGCTCCGCCCCGACGATGTCTATTGGGGGACCCGTCTCGCCTGTCTGGAGATGATCCGCTCGGGAACCGGCCGCTTCTTCGACATGTACTGGCACGGCGCCGAGGCGGCGCGCGCGGTCGACGACGCGGGCCTGCGAGCCGAGATCAGCTCGGTGATGATCGACCAGCTCGACGCCGCGAAGGGAGAGGAGATGCGCGGCGAGGTGCTCGAGTCGCTCGACCGGATCTCCGAGGCCGGCCCGCGCGTCTCACCCAGCCTGGGCCCTCACGCGATCTACACCGTCAGCTCCGAATCGCTCGCCTGGTTCGCCGACGTGGCGGCGGAGCGGGAGATCCCCCTCCAGATCCATCTCTCCGAGACCGAGCAGGAGGTCGAGGACTGCCTCGACGCACACGGCAAGCGGCCGGCCGCCTACCTCGACGAGCTCGGGTTCCTCGGACCGAGGACGGTGCTCGCCCACGGGGCCCGGCTCGACCACTCCGAGCTCGAGCTGATCGCCGCGCGTGGCTCGACCGTCGTCAGCAACCCCGCGGCGAACATGAAGCTCGCGGTCGGCGGATCCTTCCCCTACCCGTGGGCGGCGAAGGCCGGAGTCTCGGTCGGCCTCGGCACGGACGGTGTCTCGTCCAACTCGAACCTCGACATGTTCGAGGAGGTGAAGCTGTTCGCCCTGATCCAGAAGCATTCGAGCGGCGACCCCGCGACGCTGCCGGCAGAAGAGGCGATCGCGATCGCCCGTGGGCAGCGCTCAGCGATCATGGCCGGGACTCCGCTGGAGCCCGGCCAGCCCGCCGACTTCCTGCTCCTGCGCGGCTCTGACCCGGAGCTCTCGGCGGGCGATCTAGACACTGACCTGGTCTATGCGGCCGGCGGCTCAGTCGTCGACACGACGGTGGTCGCGGGGCGGGTGCTGATGCGCGATCGGGTCGTGCCCGGTGCGGACGAGCTGGTGGCGGAGGTTCGCGCCCGAGCGTCGCGCCTCACTTCCTGACGACCTATAGCGTCCCCGGGCGTGCGCACCAAGGCGCGATTCCCCGACGTGCCGGAGAAGGACGGGCACTACGAGAGCTTCTACCTGAAGCTGACGCAGCCCGGCGGTGGACGCGGCGCCTGGATCCGGCACACCGTCCACAAGCGCCCGGGCGAGGCCGCCACCTGCGCGCTCTGGTTCGTCCTCTTCGACTCGAGCGCAGATGAGCCTCGGGCGACCAAGCGCCAGTTTGGAGCGGACGAGCTCGGCGCCGATGCGCAGACCTACATTCGTGTGGCCGATGCGACGCTCACCGACGGGCGTGCCCTAGGGCGGGTCGAGACCGATGCCGTGGATGCGCGGTGGGACCTGACGTTCGTCGATCAGCACGAGCCGTTCCACCACCTTCCTCGGGACTTCCTGTATCGGACGCCTCTGCCGAAGACGAAGTTCCTCAGCCCCTACCCCGACGCCGTCTTCAATGGGCATCTCGAGCTCGACGGCGAGCGCATCGAGGTCGAGGCCTGGCGCGGAATGGTGGGGCACAACTGGGGGGCTGAGCACGCCGAGCGCTGGGTCTGGATTCAGGGCTCCGGCTTCGAGGGCCGCTCGCCCGAGGATTACTTCGACATGGCGGTGGGGCGGATCAAGGTGGGCGGACGGACGACTCCCTGGGTGGGCAACGGGATGCTGATGCTGGACGGGCGGGCGCACCGCCTCGGTGGTTTCGGCCACATCCCGAGCACGCAGGTCGAGGAGCGGCCGACGAGCGCGCGCTTCGAGCTGCGGGGAAAGGGCGCGGACGTGTCGGGCGAGGTGCACGCCGCGCCCAAGGACTTCGTGGCCTGGATCTACGCCGACCCCGTCGGACCCGAGCACAACACTCTCAACTGTTCGATCTCGGACCTCGAGCTCCAGGTCTGGCTCGACGGCCGGGCGGCCGAGACACTCACCGTCAAGGGCGCCGCGGCGTACGAGTTCGGCACCCGCGACCGCGACCACGGGATCCCGCTGCAGCCGTTTCCCGACGGCTAGCCAGGCCTCTACTTCCTCTTGAAGAACGCCCAGGTGTCGGGCAATCCGAGCGCGGTGCGCAGCTGCGGCCCGTTCACCGTCGTCTGCCCGCCGCTGCCGATCAGGCTCGCGCGAACGATCCGTGGGGAGGTGCCGCGCTGCGTCACCAGGATGTTCTTGAGCTTGCCCCGAAGACCAACCGACCGGAGCGCCGAGCTGATGCGGCTGACCGTGAACTTCCGCTTCCAGTGCTCGTACGGCGAGCCGGCATCGGCCTCGTAGGGATCGTCAACGCCGCGCAGATAGGGAACCGGCGGCTGTCCGAAGCCGAGCGAGGAGAACTCGTTGTTCTCCGTGTGGCCGCCCGAAGTCGAGAAGAAGAAGGTCTGGGCGATCTTGCTGCCGTAGAGGACGACCTGCAGCTGGGTTGCGCTGACCGCCTGGTCGGTCTTGGCCGTCTCCGCTCTGACCCCGCCGTACGCCTGGCTGCGGGTGTCGTCGTAGAGATCGAAGCTCCCGCCTCGGATGCTGCTCGCCAGACCGTAGGACCTGACGGCCACGGCCTGTGCCTTGAGCGCTTCGATCGGCCATGAGGCCGGAGACTCCCTGGCGACCACGCCCCGGACATAGTCCTCCACGTCGACCACGTTGATGGCCTGGAGCGAGCTGCCCGAGACCCGCACCTCGAGCGAGCCGCGGTAGGTGCCCTTGCCGGCGAGGGTGAAGGCCGGCGCGCCGACGGCGGTCATCGCCGCGCCACAGCGGGCGATCAGCCGGCCCTTCTTGCTCCGGACGACCACACCGGCGCCCTTGCGCTTCGCCACGTAGCCCTTGCCCGGCTTCAGCCCGGCGCCGCAGGCGGAGCCCGCCCCGCGGAAGAAGAAGCTCTGTGCCGCGTCACGCAGGAGCACTCGCACTGAACGGTCGGCCGTCGTGCCGATCGTGGTGCCCGTGTAGTAGTGCGTGAGGATGTCCCGGTAGCCGAAGCCGTGCTTCGCGTAGCCGTAGGCGCCGTACTGGCTCATGCCGACGCCGTGGCCGAAGCCCGACCCCTTCACGACCCACGCCTTCGCCTTCACGGCCTTGTGGGCGCCGCCGCCGCGAACGAGTGCGGAGGCGGTCGCCGGAGCGGCGAGCGCCAGAAGCAACACCGAGACCAGGATCATGCGCGTCCCCCGAACCATCCAACTTTGGATAACGGGTCCGGCGGCGGGAAGTTGCGGCGGGCTAGGCTGTCAGGTGGACGCGAGGGTGCTCCGCAGGCGGAGCCGAGGAGCAACCCGCTTGGTGAAGGAGAGGACGATGGCGACAGAGACGATTCAGGCGACGGATCACAAGCTGTATGTCGCCGGTGAGTGGGTCGAGACCGGCGAGTGGTCGGAGGTGAAGGCCCCCTACGACGGCACCCTGATCGGGCGCGTCCCGAAGGGAGACGCCGAGCTCGTCGGCAAGGCCACCGCCGCCGCTCGCGCCGCCTTCGACGAGGGCGGCTTTCCCGCCTACGAGCGTGCGGCGATGCTTGACCGCGCCGCCGAGCTCGTTCGCGAGCGCGAGGACGACCTGACCATGACCATCGCCGCGGAAGCCGGCAAGCCCGTCAAGCAGGCACGTATCGAGGCACAGCGCTGTGTCTCGACCATGCAGTTCTCCGCGGTCGCCGCTCGCACCCTGACCGGGCACACGGTGCCGATGGAGGCCGGCGCTGCGGGTGAGGGGAAGCTCGGCATCGTCATCCGCGTCCCCTATGGCGTCGTCGGTGCGATCAGCCCGTTCAACTTCCCCCTGAACCTGGTGGGACACAAGCTCGGCCCCGCCATCGCCGCGGGCAACGCCATCGTCCTGAAGCCGGCCGGCCAGACCCCGATCTCGGCCATCAAGCTGGCCGAGATCCTCTACGACGCTGGGCTACCCGAGAACTGGCTCCAGGTCGTCTGCGGCTCGGGGGCCGAGGTCGGCAACGGGATCGTTGAGGACGACCGGATCGGCGCAATCACCTTCACCGGATCGGCACCCGTCGGCTGGGGCATCCGCTCCAAGGCGCCTCACAAGAAGGTCAATCTGGAGCTCGGGTCGACGGCGCCCCTGATCGTGAACGAGGACGGTGACTGGGAGACCGCCGCCGACAAGGCGCAGCTGCACGCCTACTCCCACGCCGGACAGAGCTGCATCTCCGTGCAGCGCATCCTGCTCCACGAGTCGATCGCCGACCGGTTCGCCGAGCGCTTCGTGAAGAACGTCGAGTCCCTCGTCACGGGCGATCCGATGGACGAGAACACCGACGTCGGCCCGGTGATCTCCCACGACGACCGTGACCGGATCAAGGAATGGATCGACGAGGCCGCGGCGCAGGGCGGCGAGATCCTCACCGGCGGCGAGCTGGTCGACGAGGACCGCTGCATCGCCCCCACCGTGATCCGGGGCGAGCCGCGCGAATGCCATACCTGGACGGACGAGATCTTCGGCCCGGTGGCGACGATCCACACCTTCAAGACCTTCGACGAGGCGCTCGAGATGGCGAACGACTCCCGCTACGGCCTCCAGGCCGGCGTCTTCACCCGGGACGTGGGCAACGCCAAGAAGGCGGGCGAGACGCTCGAGTTCGGCGGCGTCCTGATCAACGAGGTGCCGACGTTCCGCACCGACCAGATGCCATATGGAGGCGTCAAGGACTCGGGCAACACCAGAGAGGGCCCTGCCTACGCGGTACGCGAGTTGACCGAGGAGCGCCTGATCACCTTCCAGGGCTAGCGCCTGGCCGAATACCCCATCCCTGAACGCCGGAGACTTCGCAGTCGATCCCGAATGAGGTGCCCTTGCTGCGCGAGAAGGTCCCGGACGCGTTATCGCCCTGGATCTGGCCCTCCACCTGAGTGACACCGCCCGTTTCGAGGTGTCGCATACCGGTCCATCGGCCGGCAGGGGTGCGCTTGAGACGAGCGGGGTCAGTCGTGGGGGTGCGCCATCTTGCGATGGTCGAGCGCCTCATCGAGGATCTCGTCCGAGACCCCCATCTCCTTCGCCACCTCGCGAATCGAGCGGTTCGAGGCTGACGCTTCCTTGACGATCTCGCCCGCCTTGTCGTAGCCGATGTGAGGATTGAGAGCGGTGGCGACGATCAGGTTCGCCTCCCGGTGGCGCTCGAGCATCTCCTCGTTCGGCTCGATCCCGCTGACGCACTTCTCGTCGAGTGCGCGGGCCGCCGCCGCGAGCAGCTTGATCGAGTCGAGCAGGTTCCGCGCGATCAGAGGCACTCGCACATTCAGCTCGAACTGTCCCTGGCTGCCGGCCATGGTGATCGCGGCGTCGTTGCCGATCACCTGGTCCGATACCTGGATCACGACCTCCGGGATCACCGGGTTGACCTTGCCGGGCATGATCGATGAGCCCTTCTGGAGCTCCGGCAGGCGCAGCTCGGCCAGGCCCGCCCGTGGCCCCGATCCCATCAGGGCGAGGTCGTTGGCGATCTTGATCATGGAGACGGCCACCGTCTTGAGTGCGCCGGAGAGCTCGACCAGCGCATCCCGGTTCGCCTGTGCCTCGAAGGGGGCGGCGGGCTCGGAGATGTCGAGGCCGGTGTCGGCGCTGAGCTTCTCGCGGACCTTGGCCGCGAACTCGGGATGGGTGTTGAGCCCGGTTCCGGTCGCCGTGCCGCCGAGCGGGATCTGACCGACGCGGCCCAGCGTGGAGCGGACCCGGTCCGCTCCCAGCCGGATCTGTGTGGCGTAGCCCGCGAACTCCTGGCCGAGCGTCACCGGCACGGCGTCCATCAGGTGGGTACGCCCCGTCTTGACGAGGTCGGCGAACTCGTCGGCCTTGCGCTCGAGGGAGGCGCGGAGCTCGTCCAGCGCGGGCAGGAGATCGGAGTGGACCTCGCCGAGGGCCGCCAGGTGAACGGCGGAGGGAAAGACGTCGTTCGACGACTGCCCCATGTTCACGTGGTCGTTCGGGTGCGCCCCGTCGCCCGCGAGCTCGGCGATCACCTCGTTCGCGTTCATGTTCGACGAGGTCCCGGAGCCGGTCTGGAAGACGTCGATGGGGAACTGGTCGTCGAACTCCCCAGCCGCGATGCGGTCGGCCGCCGCGGCGATGCGCTCGGCGATGTCGGGATCGAGCAGGCCGAGGTCGGCATTCGCGCGGGCCGCTGCCGCCTTGATCCGCCCCAGCCAGCG
>DASTAI010000402.1:0-7813 GCA_035712865.1 Solirubrobacterales bacterium | reverse complement strand
GTCGCCGAGCGGATCAGGATTCCGTCGAATTCCCCGATGCGCTGCTCGAGCTCGCCGCCGTCCCACTCGAGTCCGAGCTCGACGTCGAAGCTCTCCTCCAGCAGCTCCACCCCGGCGTCGGCGATCTTCTCCTTGACGAGGACCTTCGCCCGGTCGCTCATCGCCTCGCCTCGTCGGAGTTCTCGAGCACCCAGTCGATGCAGGAGGTGAGCGCGGCCACGTCCTCCGGATCCACCGCCGGGAACATGCCGATTCGCAGCTGGTTTCGCCCGAGCTTGCGGTAGGGCTCCGTGTCGACGATGCCGTTGGCCCTCAGGGTGCCGGCGAGGGCCGCGGCGTCGACAGACTCGTCGAAGTCGATCGTGCCGACGACGAAAGAGCGCTTCGCCGGGTCGGCGACGAACGGGGTCGCCACCTCGGAGCTCTCGGCCCAGTCATAGAGACCCGCCGACGAGGCGCGGCTGCGCGCGATCCCGAACTCGAGCCCGCCGCCGTCCAGGAGCCACTCGATCTGATCCGCGAGCAGAAAGAGTGTCGCGATCGCGGGCGTGTTGTAGGTCTGCTCCTTCCGCGAGTTCTCGAGCGCGATTGCGAGCGAGAGAAAAGGGGGCTGCCAGCGGCCGTCTTCACCGGCGTCGAGCTGTTCGATCCGCGCGATGGCGGCCGGGCTCAGCAGCGCGAGCCAGAGGCCGCCCTCTGCCGCAAAGGCCTTCTGTGGGGCGAAGTAATAGGCGTCCGCCTGCGAGACATCCACGGGGAGCCCACCCGCGCCGGAGGTGGCGTCGATCAGGACCAGGCTGTCGCCGGAACCCTCCGGGCGCTCCACCGGAACCATCACTCCGGTCGAGGTCTCGTTATGGGCCCAGGCGATCGCGTCGGCCTCCGGATCCGCGACGGGTCCGGGCGCGTCCCCCGCATCCGCCTCGATGACGATCGGATCGGCGAGGAACGGCGCGGCGGCCGTGGACTTGGCGAACTTCGACGAGAACTCGCCGTAGCTCAGGTGCAGTGCGCGCTCACGCACCAACCAGCCAGCCGCTGCGTCCCAGAACGCGGTCGTGCCGCCGTTGCCGAGCACGACCTCGTAGCCGTCGGGGAGGCCGAACAGCTCGGTCAGCCCCGACCGCACGCGTCCGACGAGGTCACGGACGGGCTGCTGGCGGTGCGAGGTCCCCATCAGATCGTTCACAGTGGCGAGCTTTGCGAGGGCCTCGGGCCTCACCTTCGAGGGACCGCAGCCGAACCGTCCGTCGGCCGGCTTCAGGGCAGCTGGGATTTCCAAGATCGTCCGTTCCATCGATGCAGAGCGAGCCGCAAGGCTAGCCATCGCCCTCCACGGGCGTTATTCCGTTGAGGACCCTGGAACACCTCCGAGTCGTGGAGTAGGGTGCCCGCGCGTCCACGGGGGTACGCATGCCGAGGGACGCAATCCCCACGACCTCGACCTGGGAGAGAGCATGTACCCAATCAGCTACGAGGCGGACCCACTTCTGGAGGGCCGAAGCCGCCTCAAGACCTTCTTCAGGTACTTCATCGTGATCCCATGGCAGTTCGTCGCTGCCCTTTATGGGATCGCCGCGTTCTTCGCTGCTGTCATCGCCTGGTTTGCGATCGTGTTCACCGGCCGCTATCCCGAGGGCCTCTACAACTTCAACGCTGGTTACCTCCGGATGGCGACCCGCGTGAACGGTTTCTACTTCCTCCTGAATGACGAATGGCCGCCATTCGGCGGAGAAGAGGCGCCCGCGTACCCGGTCAGAGTCGGCGTTCCCGAACCGCTCGACAGCTACAGCAGACTAAAGACTGGATTCAGGTTCATTCTCGGTATTCCCGTTGCGATTCTCGGATGGGTCTGGTCACTCGTTCTCAACCTGATCGCGATCGTGGCTTGGTTCGCCATTCTCTTTACTGCCAAGTTGCCCGAGGGTCTCTTTGATCCGATGCGGTCGGCCTCGGCCTACCTCGCGAGGGCTGGTGGCTATTTCCTCCTACTGACTGAGGACTGGCCGCCGTTCTCGTACGAGGAGGACGGGACCGCTCCCGCCGGCCAGATCTCGAGCGAGGCGGCGAGCCGCACCCCCGAGGCCTAGACCTCTAGCAAACGCCGACCGGTGATCTAGCGTGTCTGGCGAATAAAGCGCGACCCGACACTCGGTCGCAGACAGAGGGAGAGGAATGACATTTGGCGAAGCGGTGAAGTCCGGCTTCGATCACTACACGAAGTTCGACGGTAGGGCCGGGAGACCGGCATTCTGGTGGTGGTTCCTGTTCGGGATCCTGGTTTCGATCGGCGCCAGCATCATCGACGCCATCATCGGCACCTGGGGTGTGGTGAGCGGCTTGGCGGCACTGGCGCTCTTGCTGCCGAACCTCTCGGTGGCGATCCGACGGCTGCACGACACTGACCACTCGGGCTGGTGGGTGCTAATCGGCCTGATCCCGATTATCGGGTTCATCGTGCTGCTCATCTTCTACCTGCGCGAAGGCGACGCGGGTGAGAACCGTTACGGGCCGCCGCCCACGGAGGGAGTGCCAGCACCGAGCCCCGCCTGAGCGGCTCTCAACACGAGCGGGCGGCAAGGGTCTCCGGTCAGTCGTCGATCCAGGGCATCATCGAGCGCAGGCTCTTGCCGACCTTCTCGACCTGCGAGTTGGCTGCCTCTTCGCGCAGGCGCTGAAAGTTCTCCTGACCCGCCTCGTTCTCTGCGATCCACTCCTTCGCGAACTCGCCGGACTGGATGTCGGCGAGGATCTTTCGCATCGCTTCGCGGGTCTCGTCGGTGATCACCTTCGGCCCGCGGGTCATGTCGCCGTACTCGGCGGTGTTGGAGATCGAGTGGCGCATCCCCTGGATCCCGTGCTCGTACATCAGGTCGACGATCAGCTTGAGCTCGTGTAGGCACTCGAAGTAGGCGAGCCGCGGGTCGTAGCCGGCCTCTACGAGCGTGTCGAAGCCGGCGCGAACGAGTTCGGTCGCGCCGCCGCAGAGAACCGCCTGCTCGCCGAAGAGATCGGTTTCCGCCTCGTCCTTGAAGGTCGTCTCGATGATCCCCGCACGGCCGCCGCCGATCCCGCTCCCGTAAGCGAGCACCTGCTCGCGGGCGGTGCCGGTGGCGTCCTGGTGGACCGCCATCAGGCAGGGCACACCCGCGCCGTCGCGGAACTCCCGGCGGACGAGATGGCCGGGGCCCTTCGGGGCGACCATGCCGACGTCGACACCGGGAGGGGGCTCGATCTGGCCGAAGCGGATCGAGAAGCCGTGGGCGAACATCAGGAGGTTGCCGTCCGCGATCCCGTCGGCGATCGAGTCCCGCCAGACCTGGGCCTGCTTCTCATCCGGCAGCAGGATCATCACGATGTCGCCGCGACTCGCGGCGTCGGAGATGTCGAGGACCTCGAGGCCCTCCTCCTCCGCGTCCTTGCGGCTGGAGGACTCCGGCCGGAGCCCGACGACCACCTCCGCTCCCGAGTCCTTCAGGTTGAGCGCGTGGGCGTGCCCCTGCGAGCCGTAGCCGAGGATCGCAACCGTCTTGCCGTCCAAGACGGAGAGGTCCGCGTCCCTGTCGTAGAGCACGTCGGTCGGGGCAGCCATGGGGCGGCGGATGCTAGCGACCGGCCGGTTCGGGCAACCGGTCCCGGAGGAGCTTGCCCGAAGCGGTTCTGGGCAGGCCGGAGACGAAGTCGATCCGCTTCGGAACCTTGTAGTCGGCGAGGGATGCCGAGCAGTGTGCGCGGAGCTCCTCGCCGCTCGCCTGTCCTCCCTCCTTGAGGACGACGAGTGCGCAGACCGCTTCCTGCCATTCGGGATCAGGGCGGCCCAGCACCGCGGCGTCCGCCACCGAGGGGTGCGAGATCAGCACCGCCTCCACCTCCGCCGGCATCACGTTCTCACCGCCCGTGACGATCATCTCGCTGCTGCGGCCGGTGACGTAGAGGAAGCCCTCGTCGTCGATTCGGCCCCGGTCGCCGGTGTGGAGCCAGCCATCGGCCTCGTAGCAGCCCGGCGCGACGGTGGGTCCCTGGACCAGGATCTCGCCGCCTTCGATGCGGATGTGGCTGGTCAGCAGCGGCCGGCCGGCCGAGCCCAGCCTGCGCTCGGCGTCCTCCGGCGCCAGCGTCGTCACCTGAGAGCACGTCTCGGTCATCCCGTAGGTCTGGACGACGGTGGCGCCCTGGCCGATCGCCTCCCGCAGCGCCTCCGGCGGCACCGGCCCGCCGCCGATCAGGATCGCGCGCGGAGCCGAGAGGTCGGCATCGGCCCCGAGCAGGCGGATCAGCTGGGTCGGCACCAGTGAGAGCAGCGAGATGTCTCCGGAAACGAGGGTGTTCGCGACCAGCTCGGTGTCGAAGCCGTCGAGGAGCACGGCCGTCGTGCCGTAGATCACCGACCGGATCACGATCGAGAGCCCGGCTACGTGGCTCAGCGGCAGGCAGCAGAGCCAGCGGTCGGAGGGATCGACGCCGATGTTGAAGGCGGATCCCATCGCGCTGAAGAGGAAGTTCCCGTAGGTGAGCCCGACCGGGCGCGGCTCCCCGGACGTCCCGCTGGTCAGGATCCGGCACTGGAGGTCCTCCATGTCGTGCTCGCCGAGCAACGGCAGGTCGGCCTCGGTCTGGGTCAGGTCGGCGGCATCATTCAGGTCCACCGCGGGACGCTCGGCGGCCAGCACCGCGGCGCGCTCGGCTTCCGTCAGGCGCGGACCGAGTGGCATGGCGACTGCGCCGAGCTTCATCAGCGCATGCAGCAGCACGACCTCCTCGCGGCGTGGATGCATGGTGAGCGCCGCAGTCGCTCCCCGCCTCACCCCGTACGCGGCCAGCCGGCGAGCCACCCAGGTGGCCTCCGCCTCCAGCTCCGCGTACGTGACGCTGGAGGCTTCCGTGACCAGCGCGGTCCGCTCGGGGCAACTGTGCGCTCTCTGAGCGAGCCAGTTGTCGAGCTTCACGGTTCCCTAGCCTAAGCAACCGGCATGCCGAGACGCCACAAGGACGCCCCGCCCGAGGACGAGCTCTACGCGCCGATCGAGTGGCGCCAGGAGGGCGAATACGAGGACG
Organism: Solirubrobacterales bacterium; assembly: GCA_035712865.1. GTDB lineage: Bacteria > Actinomycetota > Thermoleophilia > Solirubrobacterales > 70-9 > DASUPK01. The sequence continues at coordinate 2,758 of DASTAI010000402.1, read as the reverse complement.
TGATCTACGAGCGCGGAGAAGGGATCGCGAAGATCTCGATCAACCGCCCCGAGGTCCACAACGCCTTCCGCCCCCCCACCCTCGCCGAGCTCCGCGACGCCTTCGCCAGAGCGCGGGACGACGTCGAGGTGGCGACGGTCATCTTCACCGGTGCCGGCGATAGGGCCTTCTGCTCCGGCGGCGACCAGCGGATTCGCGGCGACGACGGCTACATGGGCAAGGACGAGGTCGCCGAGCGAGGCGTCGGCCGTCTCGACGTCGGGGACCTGCATGTTCAGATCCGGCGCCTCCCAAAGCCGGTTGTCGCGATGGTCGCGGGCTACGCCGTCGGCGGCGGGCACATCCTGCATCTGGTCTGCGATCTGACGATCGCCGGCGACAACGCGGTCTTCGGGCAGACCGGCCCACGCGTGGGGAGTTTCGATGGGGGGTTCGGGGCATCGCTCCTCGCCCGCAACGTCGGGGTGAAGAAGGCGAAGGAGATCTGGTTTCTGTCCCGCCTCTACGACGCGCAGGAGGCGCTCGAGATGGGACTGGTCAACACCGTCGTCCCAGTCGACCAGCTGGAGCGCGAAACGGTCGCCTGGTGCCGGGAGATGGGGGCGCTCTCACCTCTGGCCCTCCGGCTGCTCAAGGCGAGCTTCAACGCCACCGAGGACGGGCTGTCCGGGATCCAGCAGCTCTCCCACGACGCCACGCTTCTCTTCTACATGACCGAGGAGGGCCAGGAGGGCCGCAACGCCTACCAGCAGGGACGGAGTCCCGACTTCTCCAAGTACCCCAAGAGGCCCTGATTTGAGGATCTGGCTGATGGCGGCGCGTCCGCGGACGCTCCCCGCCGCAATCGCACCGGTGCTGGTCGGCACGGCTGCCGCGATCGAGAAGGTCGACGACCTGCCGCGGGTGGGTGCCTTCATCGCCGCCCTGGTCGGCTCGATCTTCATCCAGATCGGCACCAACCTGGCCAACGACTACTCGGACGCCAAGCGCGGAGCCGACACGGTCGACCGGCTGGGGCCTGTCAGGGTGACGGCGGCCGGGTTGGTGGCACCGCGAAGTGTGCTGATCGCGACCTGGCTGGCGTTCGGCATCGCGATCGTCGCCGGGATCTACCTGGCCACCGTCGCCGGCTGGGTGATCATCGCGGTGGGAGTGGCATCGATCGCCGCCGGCGTGCTCTACACCGGCGGACCGTGGCCCTACGGATACGCGGGCCTCGGCGAGGTCTTCGTCTTCCTCTTCTTCGGGCTGGTCGCCGTCAACGGCTCCTATTACGTGCAGCTGGAGGAGCTCGGCTGGTTCCCGTTCGGGCTCTCCGTGTCGGTCGGGTGCCTGGCGACCGCGATCCTCGTCGTCAACAACGTCCGCGACCTCGAGACCGACCGCCGCGCCGGCAAGCACACGCTGGCCGTGCGGCTCGGCAGGCAGGGCGCGCGCCGGCTCTACGCCGGCCTCGTGGTGGCCGCCTACGCCTGCCTGCTCGGGACGGTCACCTCCCACGGCGGAGCGTGGTGGGCCCTGCTGGGCCTCCTCTCGATCCCGATGGCGATCCGACCCGCGCGAGCTGTGCTGACTCGCACCGACGGACCGGCGCTCAACGGCGCCCTGGCGGGGACCGGCGCCCTGCTCGGCGTCTTCAGCCTGCTGGTCTCGGCCGGCCTGCTGCTTGCTTCGTAGCATCGGCACGTGCGTCTCGACGACATCGAGGTGATCCCCTACTCCCTGCCGTTTCGCGAGCCCTATGTCACGGCGCGGGGTGAGCTTCACGAGCGCCGCCTGATCTTGGTCCGCATCCGGGCGGAGGGCATCGAGGGATGGGGCGAGACCGCCTCGCTCTCCCTACGTGGCGGCGTCGGCATCGAGGAGATCGCAGCCGACATCCGCGACCGGTGCTGGCCGGGGCTGCTGGAGGGCGAGGTCGAGCCGAGACGAATCTGGAGTGCCATCGCCCGCTGCCGCAATCGAGGTGCCTCTCCCCCGGCGGTGGCCGCCGTGGACGTCGCGTTGCACGATCTGGTCGGCCGGGCCGCGGGCGAGCCTGTCTGGCGGGTGCTCGGTGCCTCGGAGGCATCCCCCGTCATCTGCAACGCGACCCTGCCGGCGGCGAATCCGGGGGAGACGAGACGGCTCGCCCAGGCATGGGCCGATGAGGGATTCCGGACCTTCAAGCTCAAGGTGGGCCTGCCCGGCGACGTCACCCAGGTGGCGACCGTCAGACAGACCCTGGGGGACGGAATCGAGATGCGCGTCGACGCCAACGGGGCCTGGGGAGTCGATGACGCGGTCGACCGGCTCGAAGCGCTCGCCCCCCACCGGATCGAGCTCGCTGAGCAGCCGGTGGGGACGTTCGAGCAGATGGTCGAACTGCGTCGCCGGGTGGTGGTGCGGGTCGCGGCCGACGAGAGCCTTGTCTCCCCCTTCGATGCGCGACGGGCGAAGGAGCTCGGGGCCTGCGACGTCGCCGCGGTCAAGATCGCCAAGGTCGGCGGCCTCGGCGCCGCGCTCGAGATCGCCGAGACCATGCCCTCCTACCTGTCGAGCTCGCTCGAGGGCCCGGTCGGAATCACCGCCGCCGCCCATGCGGTTCAGGCCCTCCGTTACCGGAATGGCGATGCCGGCGTCGCCCACGGTCTCGCCACCGAGCGGCTCTTCTCGGCCACGATCGGACGGGGCGTGACCGTCGACGGCGACGAGCTTCACCTGGACGACCGCCCCGGTCTCGGCATCGAGGTCGACGAAGAGGCGCTTGCGGCTCGCC
>DASTAI010000401.1:0-2867 GCA_035712865.1 Solirubrobacterales bacterium | reverse complement strand
AGCGTGGACGGCAACGACGTCGAGGCCGTCTTCGAGGTCGCCCGTGTGGCCGCCGATCGCGCCCGCGAGGGCGAGGGACCGACCCTCATCGAATGTCACACGATGCGCATGCACGGTCACGGGGCCCACGACGACATGAGCTACGTGCCGGACGAGGTGCTCGAGGAGTGGTCGCGCCGCGATCCGATCGAGCTCTACGCCCGGCGTCTCACCGAGGAGCACGGCTTCGACCAGGCCGAGATCGACGAAATCCGAAGCTCCGTCGCGGCGTACATGGATGAGTGCGCCGAGAAGGCGGTCGCCTCGCCGATGCCCGATCCGGGCATCGCCACGGACGGCGTCTTCGCGGAGAGCTGGGAGCCCCTCGGGGACGGCGAGGCGCCTTGGTCGCGCTGGAGCGCGAGCGAGGACCGGGGGGATGCACCGCAGAACGGCCACCACGCGAGCAACGGGCACAGCAATGCCCTGGTCGAGCACGGGAGGGCCGCCTGATGGGCGAGATGACCTATCTCCAGGCGATCAGCGACGGGCTGCGCGAGGAGATGCGCCGCGACGAGGCAGTGTTCTGCCTCGGGGAGGACATCGGCGCGTTTGGCGGCGCGTTCAAGGTGACGGACGGCTTCATCGAGGAGTTCGGAGCCGACCGTGTTCTCGACACGCCACTGGCCGAGAACATGATCATCGGCGCCTCGGTGGGCGCTGCGATCGAGGGCATGAAGCCGGTGGCTGAGATGCAGTTCGCCGACTTCATCGCCTGCGGCTTCGACCAGCTCGTGAACGTCGCCGGCAAGCTGCACTACCGCCAGGGCGTCTCGGTCCCGATGGTCGTCCGGCTGCCCTCCGGCGGCGGCTTCTCCGGCGGCCCGTTCCACTCCCAGAACCCGGAGGCGTGGTTCCTGCAGTCGCCGGGCCTCAAGGTCGTCGCTCCGGCGACGGCGGAGGACGCGAAGGGGCTCCTGGTCAGCGCGATACGCGACCCCAACCCCGTCTGCTACCTCGAGCACAAGGGCCTCTACCGCCACGTCAAGGGCGAGGTCCCGGAGGGTGATCACTGCCTACCGCTGGGGGAGGCTCGCGTCGCTCGCGAGGGCGGCGAGCTGAGCGTGATCGCCTATGGCTCATCGGTCCCGCTTGCCCTGCGGGCCGCCGAGGAGCTCGATGAGGACATCGAGGTGATCGACCTGCGGACCCTCAATCCGCTCGACTCCGAGTCGATCCTGGCGAGCGTCGAGAAGACCGGCAAGGTCCTGATCGCACACGAGGCCACCCGCTCCTGCGGCGTCGGCGCCGAGGTCGCGAGCCTGGTCTCCGAGCGGGCCTTCGAGTCCCTCGATGCCCCGGTCCGCCGGCTGACGGCGCCGGATGTCCCGATCCCGTTCAGCCCGCCGCTCGAGCAGTCGGTCCTGCCACAACTGGACGACATGAAGGAGGCCATGCATGAGCTCCTCGCCTACTGACCAGCCTGAGGCCGCCTCCTCCGGTGATAAACGGGTTGCGCCTGGCGGCGCACCCTCGCAAGATCCGGGGGCGGCCGAAATGATCGAGATCGTCATGCCCCAGATGGGCGTCTCGGTCGCCGAGGGCACGATCGTCGAGTGGTCCAAGCGGCCCGGCGACTGGGTCGAGCGCGACGAGACGGTGGCTCTGGTCACCACCGACAAGATCGACGTGGAGATCCCCTCTCCAGCCGCCGGCCGGCTCGCCAAGACCCTGGTGGAGCCGGGCGACACGGTCGACGTGGGCACCCCACTGGCGCAGCTCGATGCCGGCGCGCGGCCGGGCGAAGCCCATCCGGAGGAGCACAAAGAGGAGGCACCCGCCGCCGCTCCGCAGGAACCGGAAGCACAGCCCGGGGAAGAGACAGATCGGTCGGGGTTCTACTCGCCGATCGTTCGCCGGATGGCGGACGAGCATGACATCGACCTCTCCGAGGTCGAGGGAACCGGCATCGGCGGCAGGATTCGCAAGCGCGACCTCGTCGCGCTGATCGAGTCCGGCGGCGAGACGACCGCGGAGCCCGCGGAGACGGAGCGGCCGCTGCACATCGAATCGCCCTACAGGCCCGATGAGGCGGCTCCCGCCCCGGGCGAGGCACCCGCCCCGGCTGAGGTGAAGGCCGGGAACGGCGTCGCGCCCGGCGCGGACATCCTCCCCGGCGAGCAGCGCGAGCCGATGAGCCCGATGCGGCGCAGAATCGCCGAGCACATGCTCGAGAGCCGTCGCACCTCGGCGCACTGCACGACGATCGTCGAGGTGGACCTCCACCGGGTCGTCGCCACGCGGCGCGAGCTCAAGGCGGGCATGAAGCGCCGCGGTGTGCCGCTCACCTACCTCGCCTTCGTGGCGAGCGCGGTCGTGGCTGAGCTGGATCGACACCCGATCCTGAACGCGTCGATCGACGGGGACGAGATCGTCTACCACGACGACGTCAACCTCGGGATCGCCGTGGCGCTGGACTCCGGTCTGATCGTGCCGGTGATCCGGCACGCCCAGCGGCTCAGCCTCGAGGGACTGGCGAGCGAGATCGGGCGGCTGGCCCAGAAGGCACGAAGCGGAGAGCTCGAGCCGAACGACGTCGCAGGGGGCACGTTCACCATCACCAACCCCGGCCAGTTCGGCGCGGTGTTGGCGACGCCGATCATCAACCAGCCGCAGGTCGCGATTCTCGACCTCGAGGCCGTGGTCAAGCGGCCGGTGGTGATCGACGACGAATCCGAGGCGATCGCGGTTCGTCCGATGACCAACCTCTGCATGTCGTGGGATCACCGTGCACTCGACGGCGCGGAGGCGGCGCGCTTCCTGTCCGGTGTCAAGGACCGCCTCGAGGGGTGGGAGCGATGAACCTGCTGGCGCACGAAGAAGTCGTC
>DASTAI010000400.1:0-3061 GCA_035712865.1 Solirubrobacterales bacterium | reverse complement strand
GGGCCATCTCCTCCTGTTTCGGTGGCGTCACGGGCCCGTCCACGGCTGGCGCCAGCCTCCGTAATCCGAGACCAACGCGTCAGCCGCCCTCGGGCCCCAGGAGCCGGGCTTGTACATGTGAACCTTCGGCGGGTTCTCGATCAGCGGCGCGCAGATCCGCCAAGTCTCCTCGATGTTGTCCTGCCGCGTGAACCGCGTGGGGTCACCCACCAGCGCAGCGTGCAGCAGGACCTCGTAAGGAGTCGCCCCCTCACCCCCCTGCTCGGCGAACTCCATGTCGAGATCGATCCGCTGGGGGTTCGAGGCATCTCTGCGTTGCGCGTTCACCTGCAGGCGGATGCCCGTGCTCGGATAGAGCCTGACCACAAGCTCGTCGCGGGGTGGTGCCGTGCCGCGGCTCGCATAGCCGAGGCGCGGCGGCTCCTTGAAGATCAGTCTCAGCTCCCACTGGTCCACTGGGAGCAACTTTCCCGTCCGGATGAAGAACGGGACCCCGGTCCAGCGCCAGTTGTCGATCTCGAAGCGCGCTGCCACGAAAGTCTCTGCAGTGGAGTCTTTGGCGACGCCCTTGATCTTGCGGTAGCCCTGGTACTGCCCGCGCACGTACTGCTTCGCGTCGGCCTTTGGCATCGCCGAGAAGACTCCGAACATCGCGTCCTTGAGAGCGCGCGCATCGCGGCTCGCCGGCGGCTCCATCGCCGTGGCCGCGACCACATGCATGAGGTGATTGACGACGACGTCGCGCAGAGCACCCACCGGGTCATAGAAGCTGCCCCGGTCGGTGACTCCGAAATCCTCGGCCATGCTGATCTGGACGCAGGCGATGCTGTTGCGGTTCCAGACGGGCTCGAACATCGCGTTGGCGAAGCGCAGGTAGAGGATCTCGTCCAGCCCCATGAGGCCAAGGAAGTGGTCGATCCGGTAGAGCTGATCCTCACGGATGTACTGGTGAATCTCCCGCGCGAGTGCCCGCGCGGAGGCCAGATCGTGACCGAACGGCTTCTCGACCACCACCCTGGCGCGCTCGGTGAGACCGGCTTCGAAGAGTTCCTTGATCGTCGTGCCGAAGAGCGAAGGCGGGATCTCCAGGTAGAACACCGGGCGCCTGGCTGACTTGATCTCCGTCGCGAGGCGCTCGTAGGTCTCCGCGTCGGTGAAATCGCCCTGGACGTATGAGAGCCGCTCGGCCAGCCGCTTGAAGACCTTCGGGTCCGCCTTCCGGCCGGAAGAAGCCTCGATTGCCTTTCGCGCATTGCTGCGGAGCTCATTGTCGGACCAGTCGTCGAACGCCACCCCGACGACCGGGCAGTCGAGCAAGCCTCGCTCCTCCAGGCGGTAGAGCGCGTCGAAGGTCATCACCTTCGCCAGGTCGCCGGTGATGCCGAAGATGACGAGGACATCGGCGGCGGGCGACCCGGTTGACGCCATCGGCGTGGAGGCTACTTGCTCGTCAAGTGGAACTTCTCGCAGACGTCGCAGCGGTAGTAGGTCATCCCGAACCGCGCGGCCTCTGCCTTCGCGACCGCCTCCTTGGCATAGCCGCGCTTCGGCTTCCCCTGCCGGTTGAAGTGACTGCCGACGATCCTGCGCTCGCTCATATCCCGAGCGTAGAGCCTGCCCGAAGTGCCCCCACAAGGGGAAGATGGGGGCCGATTAGGGGTGATTCCCGATGGACGATCGTCCCGCCTGCCGTCATCGTCGCTGCCCATGACCGATCAACCCGAAAAAAACGAAAAGACAGAAGAGAGAAAAAATCAGGCGGTCGGCCCGACACGCCCACTGCTCCGATCCCGAGACGACCGGAGGATCTGGGGGGTGGCGGGTGGGCTTGCCGCACACGTCGGCTTCAACCCCACCCTGGTCCGGATCTTCTTCGTCATCAGCATCTTCTTCGGAGGGGCCGGCCTCCTCGCCTACCTCGTGCTGGCGGTCGCCCTCCCGGAAGACGACGGCACGGGGCACCCGGTGCCCGAGAGCGTCTGGTCGCGGCTCGGCAAGGTCGTGCTGGTCTGCGCCCTGGTGGCGGTCGGGCTGTTCGTCCTGGCTGGCCTCGCAGTGGTCAGCGCCTGGGTCACCGCGACGGGACACGGAACCGTGATCGCGGTCGCCGTGATCGTGTTCGGGCTCGGGCTGGTGGCCGCGGCGTTCGCCGGCGACGCTCGCCGCCGGATCGTCCCGCTGCTCGTGGTCGCGGGCCTGGCTCTGGGAATCCCGGCCGGAGCGATCGCCGCCGCTGACATCCATATCGACGGTTCGGTCGGCAAGCGCACCTACACGCCGACCACCGTGGCCGACCTGCCGCCCTCCGGCTACGAGCTGGGCACCGGGCAGCTGATCGTCGACCTGCGCGAGCTGCCGTGGGCGAAGGAACAGGCGATCCCGGTCTCGGCGCATCTCGGCATCGGCCAGATGATTGTCTCCGTCCCTGCCAACGTCTGCATCGATGGCGATCTGGAAGGCAAGGCGGGCGAGCTGATCTCCGGCGGCCAAGTGGCACACGGAGTCGACCCGGACATCGATCAGGGCACGCCGCTGACGAGAGCCCCCACCCTGAAACTGGATGCCGATATCCAGTTCGGCCAGATGGTGGTCACCGACGAGGCGCCGGATCAGGTCAACACCCAGGGCCCCGACTACGACCACCACCAGCAGGAGGAGGGCACCCAGAGGCAGGTCTGCGGGAGGTGATCCTCCGGCTGTGAGGAGAATCGACTCGAGCGCGCTGGGGGCCGGGATCTCGATCCTGGCCCTCGGCGTCGTTCTGCTGCTTCAGGACCGCGGCGTCATCGACCTGGAGCCCGGCTGGCTGCTCGCGACGATGACGGCGACGGTGGTACTCGCGATCGCGTCCCGCAGCCTCTCCGGCCCGGTGCCGGACGAGGAGCCGACCGTCCCCGAGCGCGAGGCGCTGCGGGCTTCCCGCGCCGGCTTCGCCGTGGCCGTGGTCCTCGGCGCGGCTCTGTTCTTCTTCTGGGCCACGGGCGTGCTCGAAGCAGCCGGCAGCGCGGCGCTCGCCGCCCTTGTCGTGACGATCGCCCTGGTCCTGATCTCGGCGCCGCTC
>DASTAI010000399.1:0-2098 GCA_035712865.1 Solirubrobacterales bacterium | reverse complement strand
CCGGCTACTCCGCAGGGCGAACGGCGGGCAGGCCGCGGCTCGCAACAGCGGCTTCGAGGTCTCGAACGGCGAGCTGGTCACCTTCCACGACGCCGACGACGTGATGCTTCCGGAGCGGATCGAGCTGCAGGTCGAGCACCTGCGAGCCAACTCCGGAGTCGGAGCCGTGCTCGGGGCACAGGAGCTGATCTTCGAAGACGGTGCGGAGGCACCTTTCTGGCTGCAGGCCGCGGACGATGGCGCGTCCCCCCCGTCTCGCGAGACAGCAGGCCGCACGAAGCCCGGTGGGGTGCACACCGTCACGGTCCTGCTGCGGCGCGAGGTCTTCGAGCAGGTCGGCCGCTACGACGAGGCGATGTCCCACGGCGAGGACGTGGACCTGCTGCTCAGGCTGCGCGAGGCGGGGTTCGGAGTCACGGTGCTGGAGCAGCCTCTGGTCCGCCGCCGGATTCATCCCGCCGGCATGACGCAGGCTCCGGACTCTGAGCGGCTCGCGCTGGTCAACATCTTCCGGGCGCGGATCGAGCGCAAGCGGGGCCCGCGGTGAACGATCCCGCGGTCAGCGTCATCATCCCCGCGTTCGAAGCCGAGTGCTACATCGGCGACGCGATCGAGAGCGCGCTCGCCCAAACCCTCCCGCCGGACGAGGTGATCGTCGTCGACGACGGATCCACCGACTCCACCCCCGAGATCGCCTCCGGCTACGAGGGAGTGCGTGTGATTCGCCAGGAGAACCGGGGCCCCTCGGCGGCGCGAAACGCCGGCTTCGCCGCGAGCACGGGCGAGCTGATTGCCTTCCACGACTCCGATGACCTGATGGAGCCGAGGAGGCTCGAGCTGCAGGCCTCCTATCTGGCGGCCCACCGCGGCTGTGGGTGCGTGGTTGGCCGCCAGCGGGTGAAGATCGAGGAGGGATCGAAGAAGCCGTTCTGGGCGCGAGGGAAGATCCTGCGGCTCAACAACCCGCTCGGTGAGCAGACGGCGCCGCCGGACGGGGAGGGCTCCGCGCACACGATGACCATGCTCGTTCGGCGGGGGTCATTTCTCGCCGTCGGCCCGTTCGACGAGGAGATGCAGATGGCCGAGGACATCGACTGGATCTTCAGGGCGCTCGAGCTCGAGATCGGTGTCGACGTGCTGGACGACATCGTGCTCGTGCGGCGGATCCACGCGGACAACATGACCCACAACGAGAAGGAGGCGGCGAGGATGCTCTTCGTCGTCTTCAAGCGCCGCATGGACCGGCGGCGCGCCAAGATCTAGGAGCCTCGGCGCTCATCGATCTGCTGCTTCAGGACGCGGGCCCACTCTTTACGCAGGTCTCGGTTGAGCAGCGAGTGATTGCGATCGTGGACACGGCGCAAGGTCACCACGTCGGGGAGCATCAACTCCCGCAGGCCGAGGCGCCTCGCGGCGAGAAACCATTCGAGGCTGTCGGAAACGGCGACGTCATCCCGCCAACCGCCGACCCTGTCGACGATGCGCCGCGGCACGAGCGCGGTCCCCATGTAAAGCCCGGGCTGGGGCGCCTTGGGGATGCGCAGCGCGGCCGCCCGCTCGGGATCCAGGTCCGGCGACGCGAACTGCCTCGCGTAGCCGAGGACGATGTCCGGAGGGGGATCGGAGGCGAACGCGGCCAGTTGAGCCTCGGTCTTGCGAGGCTGCCAGAGGTCGTCGCAATCCAAGAACGCCAGGTATACGCCGCGCGCAGCCCGGATCGCCGCGTTCCGGGCGGGGCCAATGCCCCGCTTGCCCTCGTGGACGAGACGGATGCGATCTCCGAATCCGCGGACCACTGCCGCGGTCCCGTCGCAGGAGGCGTTGTCCACCACTACCACCTCGATCGCGGCATGCGTCTGGGCCAGCGCGCTCTCGATCGCCTCGCCGACATACCGCTCGCAGTCGCGGGCCGGGATCAGGGCGGAGACCAGGGGCTCAGCGGAGGGCATCGAGGGCATCTGCGATGGCACGGACGTTCTCGGCGTCGTCCTCGCCGAGAGACAGCGATCGCGCCGGGACGCGCTGCACCAGGTCTGCCAGCGCGGCCGCCGTTTCCCGGTCCCTGCTCGACTGCTGGAACATGGTCGTCGGCGCCAGC
>DASTAI010000398.1:0-4288 GCA_035712865.1 Solirubrobacterales bacterium | reverse complement strand
GGACCTCGGCCTCGACTGGTACGAGGGCCGTTTCGACTCCCGCTTCCCCGTCCGCGGCGAGTCCTCGCCTCACTACACGAACATGCCGTACTTCGAGGGGGTACCGGAGCGCATCCACCGCCACGTCCCGGAGGCCAAGCTCATCTACATGGTCCGCGACCCGATCTCGCGAATCCTCTCCCACTGGCGCCACGCGGTAGGCGCCGGCTACGAGACCCGGCCGATGGACGAGGCGATCGCCCGGCCGGACCAGACCTACGTGACGCGCTCCCGCTACTGGATGCAGCTCCAGCCCTATCTCGAGCTGTTCGATCGGGAGCAGATCGAGGTGATCTGCCAGGAGGAGCTCCAGTCCGACCGCGAGGGCACCATGCGCCGCGCGTTCGCATTCGCGGAGGTCGACGACGGCTTCTACTCCGAGCAGTTCTCCCGCGAGTGGGAGAAGTCCACCGCCAAGGAATCCGACCGCTACCAGCTCATGGAGAAGCTGATCAAGCTGCCGGGCTTCCGTTCGTTCGACCGCAATTTCGACCGCTTCCCCGAGCGGCTCCGCTGGATTGTCGAGAAGGTGGTGCACGACCCGGAGGCTCCGTCCGCGCCCAAGCCCGAGCTCCCGGATGCGATTCGCGACTCGTTGACCGAGCAGTTCAAGGACGACGTCGCCGCGCTCCAGGAGTTCGCCGGCCGCGAGTTCGCCGGCTGGAAGCGATACTGACCCTCCTATGAAGATCGCAGTCGCCGCCGACGAGCGCGTGGGCGTCGCCGAGGCGGTCATGGAGGAGCTCCGCAGGCGCGGTCACGAACCGATCCCTCACGGCGCCCTGACCGACGGCGAACGGGACGACTGGGCGTGGGCGGGCGAGGCAGCCGCCCGCGACGTCGCCGAGGGCCGCGCCGACCAGGCCGTCGTCTGCTGCTGGACCGGGACCGGCGCCTCGATCGCCGCGAACAAGGTGGCCGGTGTTCGCGCCGCCCTCTGTCTCGATGCACAGACCGCCGCCGGCGCGAGGAAGTGGAACGACGCAAACGCCCTCGCGATCAGCCTGCGCGCCACCTCGGAGGCGGAGCTGGCTGAGATCCTCGACGCCTGGTTCGGCGGGGAGCCGAGCCCCGACGCCGAGGACGCGGCCAATGTCGAGCACCTCGCCGAGATCGAGGGCATCGGTTGAGGCGAGAGTGCTCCGGAAGCGGAGCTGAGGAGCAACCCGTTTGATGGAGGCGACCGAACCCGCTCCTTCGCTCATCCCGGGCGAGACCCATCGCGTCCGCCGGCTGCTCCCGGACGCCGCCGAAACGACCGTCGCGCAGCAACTCGCCCAGCTCGACCTGAAGCCGCTCGCACTGCCCGAGCGCCCCTACCTGATCCTGAACTTCGCCACGACCCTCGACGGCCGCGCGGCGATCGGGGGGAGATCCGGGCCGATCGGCAGCAGGACCGACACGGAGATGCTCCTGCGCCTGCGGACACGCGTCGACGCGGTGATGATCGGCGCGGGCACGATGCGCGCCGAGCGTTACGGCCGGATCGTTCCCGATCCCCAACTGCGCGCATACCGGGAGCGGACCCTGCTCGCGCACGATCCCCTCGCCGTGATCGTCTCCAACCGGCTCGAGCTCCCGTGGGACGCCGGCCTCTTCACCAACGGCGGTGGGCGGGTCGTCGTCTTCACCGCCTCCGATCAGGAGCCGCCGGAGACGGAGACGCCGGTCAGGGTCATCCGGCACCCCGACGGTGTGGACCTTGCCGAGGCCCTCGCCTGGCTCCGCACCGAGCGCGGCATCCGGTCCGTTCTCTGCGAGGGCGGCCCCACCCTGCACGGGCGGCTGCGGGAGGCCGGCCTCGCGGACGAGCTCTTCCTGACGATCGCCCCGAAGATCGCGGGCGGCGAGGGTCCGCGCATCCTCGAGGGGGCGCTGGCCGACGTGGACAACGTCGAGCTCGCCTGGCTGCTCGAATCCGAGAGCGAGCTCTTCGCCCGCTACCGCGGGATCACGGCGGGTCCCGGCGGCGCATAGTCCCTTCCCGGTAGCTTTCAGGCGTGGACTTCAACCCCTCTCCCGAGGTCGAGTCCCTGCTCGAGCGCATCCGGGCGTTCATGGACGAGCATGTCTATCCCGTCGAGGCCGAGGCCATGAGGGCGCTCGACGACGAGGTCAAGCCGGGCAAGCCCTACCCCGAGATCCTCGTGGGGATCCGTGAGACGGCCAAGGAGCAGGGGCTATGGAACCTCTTCCTGCCGGACAACGAGTACGGCGCCGGCCTCACCAACTGGGAGTACGGGATCCTCTGCGAGCAGATGGGCCGCAGCCCGGTGGCGGCGCCGATGGCCTTCAACTGCTCGGCCCCCGACACCGGCAACATGGAGATCCTCGTCGACCACGGGACCGACGAGCAGAAGCAGCGCTTCCTGCAGCCGCTGCTCGACGGTGAGACCCGCAGCTGCTTCTCGATGACCGAGCCCGAGGTCTCCGGCTCCGATCCGACCTCGCTCCAGACCCGCGCCGAGCTCACCGACGACGGTGAGTGGGTGATCAACGGGCACAAGTGGTTCACCTCGGGGGCCAACGGCGCCGACTTCGCGATCGCGATGGTGGTCACCGATCCCGACGCTCCTCCTTACACGCGGGCGAGCATGATCCTGGTGCCTGTTGACACACCCGGCTTCGAGCTGGTCCGGAACGTCTCCGTGATGGGCCACGACGAGGGCCCCGGGCACTGCGAGATCCGCTACACGGACTGCCGGGTGCCCGAGGGGAACCTGCTCGGGGAGCGCGGCGGTGGCTTCGTGATCGCCCAGGACCGGCTCGGTCCCGGCCGGATCCACCACTGCATGCGGGCCATCGGGACCGCCGAGCGAGCCATCGAGATGATGTGCGACCGGGCCAACTCCAGGGATTCCTTCGGCGGCCCGCTCGCGGACAAGCAGTTCGTGCAGGACTTCATCGCCAAGTCGCGGATGGAGGTCGATCAGGCCCGTCTGCTGACCCTCTACGCCGCCTGGCAGATGGACACCGAGGGCAAGCGCCGCGCGCGCCAGGCCATCTCGATGATCAAGGTGGTCGCGGCCAACGTCGTCATGGACGTGCTCGACCGCGCCATCCAGGTGCACGGCTCCCTGGGAATGTCGGACGACACCCCCCTCGCCTCGATGTGGCGCTTCTCGCGGATGCTGCGCGTCGCCGACGGCCCCGATGAGGTCCACAAGATGGTGATCGCCCGCCGAGAGCTCAATCGGGCGGCGAAGCGGGCCGAGACCCCCGACTCCGGCAACGGCCAGCGCCACGCTCCCGTGACCGGCACCGACGGCTCGCCCGAGCCGGCCAAGGCCGCCGGCTCGCGCTCGGCGAGCCGCCCGATGATCGCGGTGGCGCGCTCGAGCACCTGCTGATCCTCCGGCGGCAGCTCCTCGATCGCCGAGACGAGCCACCCCACCCGGCGGCGGCGGTCGTCCTCGAGCGTCTCGCGGCCGGAGGCCGTCAGCTCGACGAGGGCACGGCGTCCGTCGTTGGGATCGGGGCTGCGTTCGACGAAGCCCCGCGACTCCAGCTCGCCCACGGTCTGCGCCATCGACTGCGGGCGAACCCCCTCCGCCGCCGCGAGGTCGCTGACGCTCTGCGCACCCTCGCGGTCGAGGCGGCCCAGCACCGCGCCGTGGTGGATCGGGAACCGATGCTCGGCACGGAGGCGGCGCAGAAGCTGTCCGAGCACGAAGCGCAGCTCGCTGGCGGTCTGCGTCATGTCGACCAGATGAACCCGAGGCACGACCCCAAATCACGAGACTGGAGGAACAGCATGCGCGTTGAGTGGCACGGCCAGTCCGCCTTCACCCTGACGGCCGACGGCACCAAGGTCTTCATCGACCCCTTCGGCGACATGTCTTGGCTGATCAGGGAACACCCAGGAATGAAGTTCGACTACCCGCCGATCCAGGCCGAGGACGTCGATCTGCTCCTACGGCAGGAAGATGCGCTCGGCGCCCTCAAGCGCGACTGCCTGCTCGGCGCGAAGCTCGGACTGGCCGAAGTCGCCGAAGTGGGCGACTCGGATGCCGTCGAGACCGAAGACGAAGATCGTCTTGGGACTCCTGCGTTCCCGCGGCGTCGTCATGCTCGGACGCGATCGCGATCACCTCCCCGACCGGTGACTCGAGCGTGCCCGCGGTCGACCGCAGTACCGTCGGATCGCCGGCGACCCCATCGGTTCCGTTGTGATCGACGTGCTCGTGCGTGACCAGGAGCAGATCGACGTCCTCGGCCTGGATCGGCGGGTAGTCGAACTTCATTCCTG
>DASTAI010000397.1:0-3611 GCA_035712865.1 Solirubrobacterales bacterium | reverse complement strand
GGACGAGTTCACGGTCAACAGCACGACCGACAGCGGCAACGGCACCTGCGAGGACGCCACGACCGGCGACTGCACGCTGCGCGATGCGATCGACGACGCCAATGCCGATCCGAACGCGAGCTACATCAGCTTCGCTTCTAGCGTCACCGGGACGGTGACGCTGAACGGGAGCATCGCAATCGCCTACCCGACGTATATCTATGGTCCGGGGTCGGACGTACTGACGATCGACGGCGACCACATCGACCGGATCTTCACCCTCGACATGGACATCGACGGCGATCCCGTCGGGATCTACGGCCTCAGGCTCGCCAACGGTGTCGCCGACAGGGGCGGAGCGATCTTCGACTACAACGCGGCGCTGACCCTCGCCGGCGCGGCGCTGACGGGGAACACCGCGACGCTCAACGGCGGAGCCCTCTACTCGGCCGGGCATGGGAACAACCAGGGCATCGACACGGGTATCTACTTGACGGAGATCACGGGCAACAACGCCGGCCAGGACGGCGGCGGGCTGTTCGGCTACTACAGCCTCGGCACGATCGGGACCTCGACCCTCTCCGGGAACCACGCGAGCGCCGACGATGGCATCGGGGGTGGAGCCTCCGCCGGCTCTCCCTCCTTCGTCTACAGCTCCACGATCGCGGGCAACTCCTCCTACTACGCGGGCGGCATCGCCGTCCTCGGCGGCGAGGGCTTCCTCTACAACTCGATCGTCGCCAACAACACGGCTCCGGGTCAGGACAACGACCTCGGGCACGCCTTCTACGCGGCCTTCGATCTGATCCGTTCGCCTGACACCGCCTATCTCGACCCTCCGCCAATGAACACGGGGCCGAACATCCTCGGGCAGGACCCGCTGCTCGGCCCGCTCCAGAACAACGGCGGCGGCACGTCCACGCTGAGACCGGCGGCCAACAGCCCGGTGGTGGACAGGGGCCTCTCCTTCGACAGCCCCGACCAGCGCGGCACGGACCGGCCGATCGACCTCCCGGACCGCACGAACGCCTCGGGCGGCGACGGCGGCGACATCGGCTCGGTCGAGCTGACGGCGCAGGAGGCGGCGATCGCCTCCGTCCCGCCCTCGTCGCCGCCATCGGCCACACAGCCGAAGAAGAAGAAGTGCAAGAAGAAGAAGAAGAAGAAGCGGTCGGCGCTCGCGGCGAGCTCGCCGTGGCGCATCGTCGCCCACCGCTGGGAGAAGTCGACGCGGGGCGATCCGGCATTCCGCCTGGGGGGCGGCCGGTCGTATGGGGCGGCCCGGTGCTAAGCGGCGCGTCAGCGCCTGAAGATCTGCGCGAACTTCAGCGGCCGGTGCGTGAGCTGCTTGGCGACCTCCCAGCCGATGGTCGCGTAGGTCCCGTCGCGCGGCACCGATCGGAAGAGGTCTCGCAGCCAGTCGCGGGGAAGCCCGAAGGTGACCAGTGCGGTCGTGAGGTCGACCAGGTCGGCGCGCCGGATCAGCTCGACCTCGGTGCCGCGGTCCCACTGCGAGCGGGTCTCATGGTGGCGCTCGATGGCGTCGAAGCAGAGCAGGATTCGCGCCTCGCCCCATCCTCGCTGCCGCAGGAGGTCCGCAGTGAACTCGGCGCCCTCAGTGACGTAGACGCCGTCGTGTGAGGCCTCGTCGTAGAGCCCGATGTCGTGAAGCAGGCCGGCGATGAGCAGGACCTCGCGGTCGACGTCCGCCCGGCGCGCGGTGGCGAGCCGATCGGCGATCAGGAAGACCCGAAGGCCGTGTCGCTCCATCGGTCCGCCCGTCTGACCGGTGATCTCCCGGAGCCTCTGAAGCGCCGCCCTCTCCGAGTCGGTGCGGACCAGGTCCTCGGCCGTGGTCACGAGCCCTTGCCTCGCCGCAGGCCCAGCAGACGGGGTCCGGTCGTCGTGGTCGTGCGCATCAGCGCGCCGAGGGGCGCACCGGCGATCTTCAGGAACGCGGCCCGACCCGGCCCGCCGCGCCTACGCGCCAGCTTTGGGCCCGTCTCGCTGAGGAACGCGGCGACGGCCGGAAACGGCCGGAAGAAGACCGTGATCTCCTTCGCACGCCCCTGCTCGTCGAGATGAATCAGGTCGAGGCCCTCGAGCCGCTTCCCGCCCACCTCTCCGGTGAAGTGCAGGACGTGTGGATCGCCCGGGATCTCGTCGACGTAGGTCAGCGGCCAGAGCGTGTCCAGCAGGACGGCGAACAGATCCCCGACCTCATCGCGTCCGCTGAAGGGAACCTCGAAGATCGGAGACCGGAGAACGACATCCGGTGACAGCGCCTCGATCAGAGCCTCGTGGTCACGAGCCTCGAAGGCGACACGCATCGGGGTGGGTGTCGCCGGCTCGGCCACCGGCGGAGCCTAACGCCGCGTCACGCCCGGTCGCCCTAGGAGCCGTCCGCCGCGAGCCGCCCCCGGACCGCCGCCGCCGAAGGCGCGATGTCGTCGCCGAGCCGAGCGAGAAACTCGGCGAGCGAGGGCTGGAGCTCGAGCGCACGGCGGACCAGGTCCAGCCCGGCCTCGAGGTCGACGTCCGCCGCGCCCAGCCCCACCCAGAGGAGGACCTGGGGGTCGCCCTCGGATAGGGCAACCGCCTCCATGCCGGCCTGCCTCGCGCCATCTGCGTCGCCCGCCTCGGCCCTCTCGTCCGCCAGATCGAGAAGCGAGTAGGCGCGGTGAAAGCGCAACGCCCGAGAAAGCTGGGCCAGGGGGTCCTCGTCGTAATCGACGTGAATATCCACGCTCCGCCGCCAGGGCTCGCCATCCGCCGGCGCCACCAGGATTGCCGCGGAGATGCGACCACGGGCATCGCCGCCCGCCGCCTCTCCCGCCTCGAGGGAGGCGAGCAGACGGAGCGCAAGTTCCCCCTCCGCGGTCTCGAAGGCCTCGGCCATCGCCTCGGGCACGCCCTCGGACGCCATCATGTTCGCCTGGCAGCGGCAGTCCGCCCCCGTGGCCTCCCCGGCGTATGGGACGCACCCGTCGCCCGTGAAACCAGCCGATTCGCCATCCGCGGCCATCACCCCCAGTTGCCGCACGGCGGGCTTCGGGTCGGATGCGATCAGCTGGTCGACGGCGCGGGCCGCGCCGGCTCCCTTGGCCAGCATCTCGAGCGCCCTGGGTCCGAACGAGATCTCGACGAACGACTGGGTGGCGACCGCGCCGACGCCGGGCTGTGCGAAGGGCACGACCCCGCCGACGGCCGGCCACGCGGTGAAGACGGCCACTCCAAGCTCGCCGGTGCCCGGGTCGCGGGCGACAATGGACGCTGTCACGCCGGGGAACCTACTCCCGTGCGCCGATTTTTCGACTAGCGCCGCAGCTCGGTGCCGTCATAGAGCTTCTTGACGACCACGCCGTCCGGCGGGACGGCTTCGACGCAGAGGTTGCAGAGCACGCACTCATCGAGGTTGTCGCGGTTGATGGCGACGCCGCCGTCGCTCTCGCGCACGTCGTAGATGTCGACGGGGCAGACCTCCTCCAGCTTGGCGGCGAGCTCCGGATCGTCGGCGACGTCGTCGCGGACCTCGACGTCGATGAAGATCCCCTGCAGATCCTGGGTTTCAGACATCAGACCGCGGCTCCCAGCTTCTCCTTGACGGCGCCCGGGATCTCGTCGATCCGCTC
>DASTAI010000396.1:0-3587 GCA_035712865.1 Solirubrobacterales bacterium | reverse complement strand
GACTCGGACGAGGGCCCGGTGGCGCTCGCCCCGGCGCGGCGCGCGCGCCGGGCCGCTCACCTCGTCGCCCGGCCGCAGCTCGCAGCGGCGGATCTGGGACGCGGAGACGTAGACGTCGCCCTCGGTCTCGTGCAGGCCGCTCAGCCGCAGGAAGCCGTAGCCCTGCGGCATCCGGTCGAGTACCCCGCTGACGTCTTCGGTCGCAGTCTCTTCGTCAGGCGGCTCCTCGCCGTCGCCGGCCTCTCCGTGCTCCTCATCCTCGGTCTCGCCGGTCTCGCCGGTCTCGCCGGTCTCGTCAGGCTTCTCTGACTCCTCGTGCCGCGGCCGCTCCAGCCCGGCGTCGACGGCCTCATCGCGGCCGCCCGCCCCGTCGCCGCCATCCCGCTCCTCGATCGCCTCCACCAGCTCGTCGCGGCCGAGCATGCGGTAGTCCGGCACGCCCAGCTCCCGCGCGCGCCGATGGAGGTCAGCCAGGTGTTCGTCCCGCAGGGCCATGGCCCGAGGCGCATGCTAGTCAGGCCGGAGGGGCTACTGCACCGGGACCCGGGCGGGGTCGATCCCCTCCGCCTCGGCGACCCTTCCCCACTCCTCCTCCTCGCCGGCGCGCCGCGACTCGCTCCAGCCGAGCTCCTCGGCGAGCAGCTCGGCGACGCCTCGGATCGCCTCGGGGTCCCGCAGCTCCGGTGCGGCGATGAGCCCCAGTCGCGTACGTCGCAGGAGCACATCCGCAACGGATCGGGCCTGCTCGCGACGGGCCGCAATGACGACCTCCGCCCGCAGGTCGGGCTGCCCGGGCACGATCGGCTCGGCCAGCTCGGGCCGTTGCTCGCAGAGCTCGAGTACCCCCCCGGCGGCGTGCCCGTAGCGGAACGCGAGCTGATCCCTCGTGCCCTCGGGCAGCTCCAGATCGATCTCCAGGTCTCCGGGCCGTGCCGCCATGCCGAGGGGGATGTCGTCGGTGCGGCAGTCTGCCTCGCGTCCGTCGCGCTGGGTGATCCGGTCGACGACCTGCGCCGCCATCCGCCGGAAGGTCGTCAGCTTGCCGCCGGTGATCGTGAGCATCCCCGAAGAGGTCTCGTAGAGCTCTGCCCGGCGCGAGATGTCGACCGACTTCTTCGGATCGCCCGTCGAGATCAGCGGGCGGACTCCGGCGTAGCCGCCCGTCAGCTGGTCGCGACCGAGGTCCGTCCCGAAGTAGTCGTTGAGCGCGTTCAGGAGATACTCGATGTCGTCGCCACTGGGAGGCACGTGGTCGATGTCCCCGTCGAAGTCGTTGTCGGTGGTCCCCACCAGGACCCGTCCGTACCAGGGGAGCGCGAAGATCGTCCGCTCCCCCTCGGCCGGGACGATGCAGGCGGCCGTGCCGATGTCGAGCTGCTCCGTCGAGAGAGTGACGTGGGTGCCGCGACTCGGCCGGATGCGAGGTATCTCCTCCTCGGTCAGCAGCTCGTCGGGGCGGATCCGGTCGGCCCAGACCCCGGTCGCGTTGACGACGTTGTCGGCGCGGACCTCGATCCGCTCTCCCGACTCGCCCTCGGTGAAGGCCACTCCGGCGGCACTGCCGCCCTCGTCGAGCACCTCGATGACATCAGCGCCGTTCAGCACCACCGCCCCGAAGCGCTCGGCCTCGCCCAGGACGGTGAGGACCAGGCGGACGTCGTCCGTCTGACAGTCGTAGAAGAGGTAGGCCGAACTCGGCTCCATCGGACCGAGGGCGGGGATCAGGTCCGTGGCCTCCTCGCCCGAGATCGTCCGATGGCGGTCAGGCGACCAGTAGTCCGCCTCGGCGCCGTGTTCGTTTCGCTGGCTCCGCCCGCGTCCGATGCGCGAGGTCGCCATCACGTCGTACATGTTGAGACCGATGCCGATGCGCCGGTCCCGGCGCTCCTCGCCCAGCGCCGGCACGAGGAAGGGCCTCGGGTAGACCAGATGCGGCGCGAGCTGCACGAGGAGCTGGCGCTCGAGGAGGGCTTCGCGGACCAGTCCGAGGTCGAAGTTCTGGAGGTAGCGGAGGCCGCCGTGGACCATCTTCGAGGAGCGGCTCGACGTGCCCCGGCCGAAGTCGTCGCGTTCGAGCAGCGCCACCGAATAGCCGCGCGACGCAGCGTCGAGGGCCACGCCGGCTCCGGTGATCCCGCCGCCCACCACCACCACGTCGAAGGGCTGCTCCTGGACCGCCGCCAGTGCTTCGTCGCGGGAGATCATCGGGTCAGGTGAGGAACTCCACGACCTGGTCGGCGGGGAGACGCTCCGGCGGCTTCTGCTCCTGGACCGGCGTCCCGAGGTGAAGCAGGCCGACGAAACGCTCGTCGTCGGGCAGGCCGACGGCCGCACGCCCCTCCGGCGTGCGGAGCACATCGGGCGTCCTCCAATAGGTCGCCAGGCCGCGGGCGTGCGCGGCGAGCAGGACGATGTAGGCGGCACTCGCCGTGGCGTGCAGATCCTCCTCGTCCTGAATCTGATCGCCTGTCAGCACGCAGGAGACGACCACCAGTGTCGGGGCCCGGTCGAGCTTTCTGGCGGACTCGGGTCCGGCGGCCTTCTTCAGGCGCTCGAGCGCCCCCGGGCCGATCACCCGGAAGCGCCAGGGATTCGTGAGGTTGTGGTTGGGCGCCCAGCGGGCCAGGTCGAGAATCTCCTCGAGCTGCTCGCGGTCGACCGGCTCGGGCCGGAATGCCTTGTGGGTCCGCCGGGTGCGGATCGCCTCCTCGACTTCCATGCCTGAGGAGGCTAGCTAGCGGGATCGGCAGGGAGTCGGCGGCGGTAGAGCACCCAGCCCGCCCAGATCGCCACGACCGCCAGTGCCGCCGCCGCGATCCCGATCAGCCAGGAGGGCACGCCGCCCCCGCCGCCGTCCCCGCCCTGGGCGGATGCCGGGGAAAGCGCCGCAGGAGCGGGCGACTGTGCCGCCGGCGCAGAGCTCGTCGCCGGGACGTCGCCCTTTTGCCCGGGCTTCGCCACCTTCTTGCCCGAGGCGCCGCCAGACGGCGCGGGGGCGGAGCCGGGCTTGGCCTTCGGCAAGGCCGCGACCGTCCTCGCAACCGGGCTGAGCGGAAACGCGGCACCGTTGACGGCGAGCAGCGCCTGGCCGGTCACCCAGACCGGGGTCTGGTCGCTCGAGGCCGAGTAGCGATAATGGCCGTCGCCGGCCTGCACGGCGGCCAGGTAGTCGAGCGGGGAGCGGCCGCCCTTCCGCACCGACGAGGGCGCGGCGCCGGCCGCGATCAGGCCCTGAATCGCGTAGGCCGTCGATTGGGCGTTGACCACGCCGCCGGCCAGCGGGAACCCCCCGCCGGGCTGCTGGACGCCGCGCAGGTAGGAGATCCCCCTGCGAATCCCGGCTCTGTTCCCCGAGGCGGCGAGACCCTGCAGCACCGCACCGGTGGTGTCTGCGTCGCTGGCCGACCCGGCCGCGAATCCCCAGCCCCCGTCCCTGTTCTGGATGTCCCGGAGCCATCCCGCCGAGCGGCCGACGCCGCTGGCGGAGCCGGCGGCCCGCAGGGCGAGGATGCCGAACGCGGTCTGGTTCACCTGCCCGCCCCAGGAACCGTCCTTGCCACGCCGGGCGAGGAGCCGCGTGACCAGGT
>DASTAI010000395.1:0-2206 GCA_035712865.1 Solirubrobacterales bacterium | reverse complement strand
CGGTCGCTGGCGATGCAGCCGCAGCTTCTGGATGTGCGAGCGTCGAAGGACATCGACACGGCCCTGGAAGCAGCGAGCCGGGGGCGGGCGGGTGCTGTCCTCCTGCTCTCGTCGCCCCTCGTGTTCCGCTACCGGGCAGAGATCGGCGCTCTCGCCATCAAAAAGCGGCTACCCGCCGTTTCCATGTTCGTGGAATTCGCGGCGGCCGGCGGGCTCATGGCCTACGGACCAAGTCTGCGCGAGGCGTTCCGGCGCGCCGGCGGCTACGCGGGGCGGATCCTGCAGGGCGCCAAGCCAGCAGACATGCCGGTGGAGCGACCGACGAAGTTCGAGCTGGTGATCAACATGAAGACCGCCAAGGCTCTGGGCCTCGCCATTCCCCAGCCGCTGCTCACGCGCGCCGACCAGGTAGTCCAGTGATGGATCGGCGGGGCTTCATGGGCACCGTTGCCGCGAGCCTCCTCGTTGCGCCGAGGGTCGCCCAAGCGCAGCGGGCGCGGAAAGTCCCGGTGGTCGGCATCCTGCAGATTGCCCGCGTGGATCTTCCCAATGCTCCTATCGAGGCTTTCCGAAAAGCCCTCCGTGAGCTCGGCTATGTCGAGGGCCAGACCCTCACCGTCGAGTACCGCGGAGCGGGCGGGCAACCCGATGCTCTGCCCGGCCTCGCCGCGGAGCTGGTTCGGCTCAAGGTCGACGTGCTCTATGCCGTCGCCCCCGCCGGCGTGAGGGCGGCGCGGGAGGCGACCACCACCATCCCGATTGTGGCGCTCGATCTGGAGACGGATCCGGTGAAGAGCGGGCTCGCCCAGAGCCTGGCGCGACCCGGGGGAAATATCACCGGACTATTCCTTGATTTTCCCGCCCTCGCCGGCAAGTGGCTGCAGCTGATGAGGGAGGTGGCCCCGGGAACTCGCCGCATCGCCCTCCTGTGGGATACCACCACCGGCCCCTGGCAGTTGGCCGCGGCGAAAGCCGCCGCGCAAGGCCTCGCCCTGGATGTTCACGTCGTGGAGTTCGACAGCGCCGACGACATCAATCAGGCGCTCAGAGCCGCGGTGAAGGAAGGGCCGAGAGCGATCGTTCTCCTCTCGTCTCCCATCGCGAACGCGGGCTCGAAGCAGATCGCGGGCTTCACGGTGGCGCACCGGCTCCCGGGAATCTCGCCGTTCGCGGCGTTTGCGGAGGCCGGAGGTCTGATGGCCTACGGACCCAACCTGCCGGAGGCGTACCGGCGCGGCGCCATCTACGTGGACAAGATCCTCAAGGGCGCAAAGCCGGCCGATCTTCCCATCGAGCAGCCGGGCAAGTTCGAGCTGGTCATCAACCTGAAAACCGCGAAAGCCCTCGGGCTCACCATCCCGCAATCTCTTGCGGCCCTCGCCGACCGGGTGATCCAGTAATCTGATGATCGACCGGAGGGTTTTCCTTACCTTGCTGGGAGCCGGGACCCTCGCCGCGCCGCGCATGGCGGGAGCGCAGCAGGCATCGCCCGTCCGGGTTGGGTGGCTGACCTTCGAGTCCCGACCGGAAGCCCTCAACCCGTTTCTGCAGGCGCTGAAGGAGCTGGGTTGGACAGAGGGCGGCAATCTCACCATCGAGCAGCGGTACTCGCACGGGGATGCCGATCGGTACCCCGGGCTCGCCGCCGAGCTCGTCAGGCTCAAGGTGGGCGTCCTCGTGACGGACGGAAGCCCGGCGACGAAGGCGGCCCAGCAGACGACAACCACGATCCCGATCGTGTTCGTCTCCGGCGATCCGATTGCCCGTGGATTCGTTGCGAGCCTCGCGCGGCCGGGCGGGAATCTCACCGGGGTGGCCCTCATTTCCGGCGATTTGACCTTCAAGCGCATCGAGCTACTCAAGCAGGCGGTGCTGGGCCTAGCTCGCCTCGCTATCCTTGAAGACCACTCGAGCTTGAGGTTGCTGCCCCAGGAGATCCGCCTGGGTGAGAACTGGCAGGCCATCGAGGCGGCGGCGCGACAGCTGGGCATCCAGCTGACGCCCGCGCGGGGGGTGCGCAAGCCCGATGACCTGGAGGGGGCGTTCGCTCTCGCAGTCAAGGAGCGGGCGGATGGACTTCTCGTGCTCGCGTCTGCGTTCTTCTCCTCCCACGCCTAGCGGATCGTGAGTCTGGCCGCGAAGAGTCGCCTCCCGGCCATCTACGAGCATCAGGGCTTCGTCGACACCGGCGGGCTGATGTCCTATG